>JBBDHW010000067.1:35428-57526 GCA_040880805.1 Acidimicrobiia bacterium
CCGCCGCCGCAACCGCGCGCTCCACCGATGGCGTCGACCTCGTGGCGACGGTTACCGCCTCGGAGCCCTACACCGAAGGCGACGATGCCGCCCCGTTCCGCGTGGTCGCGTACGACTTCGGGATCAAGCGCACGATCCTGCGCCACCTCGTCGGCGTGGGATGTCACGTCGAGGTGGTGCCCGCCAGCACTCCCGCAGCCGACGTGCTCGCCCGCGCGCCCGCCGGGGTGTTTGTCTGGAACGGACCCGCCGCTCCCCCGCCGCTCGTGGGAGCGGTCGCGGCGGTACGCAGCCTGGTGGGGGAGGTCCCCGTCTTCGGCATCTGCATGGGCCACCACATCCTCGGCCTCGCGCTCGGCGGCCACACCTACAAGCTGCAGTTCGGCCATCACGGCGCCAACCACCCGGTCCGACACGTTGCCAGTGGCCGCGTCGAGATCACGAGCCAGAACCACAACTACGCGGTCGACGCCGACTCCCTCGCGGGTGTGGTCGAGCTCACGCACGTGAACCTGAACGACGGCGTGGTCGAGGGCATGCGCGTGCTCGACGCGCCCGCGTACTCCGTGCAGTACCACCCCGAAGCCGGGCCCGGACCGCACGACGCGCGCTACCTGTTCGACGAGTTCACGTCGTTGATGACGGACGCCGGGTAGGCAGTGCCGAAGCGCACCGACCTCCATTCCATCCTCATCATCGGCAGTGGCCCGATCGTCATCGGGCAGGCGTGCGAGTTCGACTACTCGGGCACGCAGGCATGTCGCGTGCTGCGGGCCGAGGGTTACCGCGTCGTGCTCGTCAACTCGAACCCGGCGACGATCATGACCGACCCCGAGTTTGCCGACGCCACCTACGTCGAACCCCTCGATCTCGCGAGCGTCACCCGCATCATCGAGCGGGAACGGCCCGACGCGCTGCTGCCCACAGTCGGCGGGCAGACCGCGCTGAACCTCGCGATCGAGCTGCACGAGGCGGGCGTGCTCGAACGCTTCGGCGTCGAGCTCATCGGCGCAAGTGTGCAGGCGATCCGTACCGCGGAGAATCGCCACGAGTTCAAGGCGGCGATGGAAGAGATCGGGCTCGCGGTGCCGCGCTCGGGCTTCGCGTACACGCTCGAGGACGCGATGACGATCGCCGAGCAGATCGGTTACCCGCTCATCGTGCGCCCGTCGTTCATCCTCGGCGGTGGCGGCACCGGCATCGCGTCGAACGGCGACGCGATGCGCCGCGTCGCGGAGCACGGACTCGCGACGAGCCCGGTGTCGGAGATACTCATCGAGGAGTCGGTCGCGGGCTGGAAGGAGTTCGAGCTCGAGGTGATGCGCGACCACGTCGACAACGTCGTCGTCGTCTGCTCGATCGAGAACTTCGACGCGATGGGCGTGCACACCGGCGACTCGATCACCGTCGCGCCCGCGCAGACACTTACCGACGTCGAGTACCAACGCATGCGCGATGCCGCGTTCGCGTGCATTCGCCGGATCGGCGTCGACACCGGCGGCTCGAACATCCAGTTCGCGCTGAACCCGGCGAACGGCGACATGGTGGTTATCGAGATAAATCCGCGCGTGTCGCGCAGCAGCGCGCTCGCCAGCAAGGCCACGGGTTTCCCGATCGCCAAGATCGCGGCACGGCTCGCGGTCGGGTACAAGCTCGACGAGATCATGAACGACATCACCGGGGAGACCCCCGCGTCGTTCGAGCCCACGATCGACTACGTCGTCACCAAGGTGCCGCGCTGGGCGTTCGAGAAGCTTCCTGGTTCAACCGGAGTGCTCGGCACGATGATGCAGTCGGTCGGCGAGGTGATGGCGATCGGGCGCACGTTCCCCGAGTCGTTCCAGAAGGCGTTGCGCTCGTTGGAGACGGGGCGAGCGGGCCTCAACGCCGATCCGACGGAGCGCGAATACGACGCCCACGACGCCGACGAACTCGTACGACTCGTTGCGGTGCCCACTCCCGAACGGCCGTTCCTGCTCGAGGCCGCGCTCCGCCGTGGTGTCCCGGTGGAGCGACTCCACGCCGCCACCGACATCGATCCGTGGTTCCTCGACCAACTTCTCCTTCTGTGCGAGACGCGTGCGTGGCTGGTCGATCGTGTGCCCGATGATCTGAAACGCGCGGATTGGCGGCGGGTCAAACGTCTCGGGTTTTCGGATGCTCAGTTGGCGCATGTCTGGGAGGTTCCGGAGGAGCATGTCTTCGCGGCGCGCACCGCCGCCGGCGTGCAGGTCACCTACAAGACCGTCGACACGTGCGCGGCGGAGTTCGCGGCGCGCACGCCGTACCATTACGGCACCTACGAGGACGAAGACGAGGTTGCGCCGCTCGAACGGCCCGCGGTGCTCATCCTCGGGAGCGGGCCGAACCGCATCGGCCAGGGCGTGGAGTTCGACTACTGCTGCGTACACGCCGCGTTCGCGCTGTCCGACGCCGGCTACGAGACCGTCATGGTCAACTGCAATCCCGAGACGGTCTCCACCGACTACGACACCAGCGATCGGCTCTTCTTCGAGCCCCTCACCCCCGAAGACGTGCTCGCGGTGTGTCGCCGCTTGCAAGAGCGTGGCGATCTTGCGGGTGTGGTCGTCGCGCTCGGCGGGCAGACGCCGCTCAAGCTCGCGCGCACGCTCGAAGCAGCCGGGATCCCCGTGCTCGGCACCAGCCCCGACTCGATCGACCTTGCCGAAGACCGCGAGCGCTTCCAGAAGTTCTGCGAAGACCTGGGTATCGCGCAGCCGCCCGGCGGGACGGCAACGACGCCCGCGGAGGCCCGCGCGATTGCCGACCGCCTGGGCTTCCCCGTGCTCGTCCGACCGTCCTACGTGCTCGGTGGGCGTGCGATGCAGATCGTGTTCGACGTCGACGGCCTCGACGCTGCAATGGCCGAGATGGCAACCGAGGGTTCCCTCGGCCGTGAAGGCGGGTTGTCGGCCGAGCGTCCGGTGCTGATCGACCGCTTCCTCGAGGACGCCATCGAGGTCGACGTCGACGCGCTGCGCGACGCCGGCGGCGACATCGTGATCGGCGGCGTGATGGAGCACATCGAGGCGGCGGGGGTTCACTCCGGCGACTCGGCATGCGCGATCCCTCCGCAGACTCTCGACGCCGCGACCGTCGCCACCATCGAGGCGAACACGCGCGCGCTGGCCGACGCGCTCGACGTTCGCGGGCTCCTGAACGTGCAGTACGCGGTGAAAGACGGCCAGGTCTTGGTGATCGAGGCCAACCCGCGCGCGAGTCGCACGGTCCCGTTCGTGAGCAAGGCCACCGGTGTGCCACTCGCCAAGGCGGCCGCGCGCGTCATGCTCGGCGCGTCACTCGCCGAGCTGCGCGACGAGGGGCTGCTGCGCCCGCCCGCCGGGGGCGGCCACATCGCGGTGAAGGAGGCGGTGCTTCCCTTCGATCGCTTCCCCGACGTCGACACGGTGCTGGGGCCGGAGATGCGCTCCACCGGCGAGGTGATGGGCATCGACCGGTTGTTCGGGCTCGCGTTCGCGAAGAGCCAGATCGCGGCGCGGAACCGCCTGCCGCGCTCGGGGACGGTGTTGTTCTCGCTCGCCGACCGGGACAAGCCCGCGGGGATGGTGGTGGCACGGCGTTTCGCCGAGCTCGGGTTCGGGATCGTCGCTACCGCCGGTACCGCCACCGCACTCGAGGTGGAGGGCCTCATTGCCGAGGCGGTGATCGGCAAGCTCACGGAAGCCAACTCCATTGGAGATGGCGGCGGTACCGGCCTCGACGCAGTGGAGCTGCTCTCGTCGGGCAAGATCGATCTGGTCGTGAACACGCCCCGCGGCCGCGGGCCGCGCGCCGACGGCGCGCATATCCGCCGCACTGCCACCGCCCGCGGCATCCCCTGCGTCACCACCGTGTCGGCCGCCCTCGCCGCGTCGGCCGGCATCGCCGAATGGTCCCGCGGCGAACCCGAGGTCCGTTCCCTGCAGGAGTACTACGAAGACGGCCAGCTCCGTCTGGAGATGTGATGCGGCGCAACCGGCAACGAACCGGCGTCAAGACACCTCGTACAGCGAGGTCTCGTGACGCAGGTTCGGTGGAGATGAGCGTCCGGCTCGGGTCGCTCGAGCTGCCGAACCCGATCGTCACCGCGTCGGGGACCTACGGGCACGGCGCCGAGGTCGCGAAGCAGGGCGACGCGAGCCGGCTGGGTGCGATCACCGCCAAGTCGGTGACGTCGATACCGTGGCCGGGGAAGCCGGCGCCGCGCCTGCACATGACCGCGGCGGGGATGCTCAACGCGGTCGGCCTGCAAGGCCCGGGTGCCACCGCGTGGATCGAGCACGACCTTCCTGCGCTCCGAGCCGAGGGTGCGCGCGTCATCGCGTCGATCTGGGGGCAGACGGTCGAGGAGTTCGGGTGCGCCACAGAACTGCTCCGGCCCGCTCGCGACGACCTGGTCGCGGTCGAGGTGAACGTGAGCTGCCCGAACCTGCACCAGCGCTCCGAGATGTTCGCCCACGATCCGGATGCCACTGCGAGTGCAGTTCGCGCCGTTGTCGATGTGGGGCTCGGGTTGCCGGTGTTCGCAAAGTTGTCCCCGAATGTGACGGATCTCAGGGTGATCGCTCACGCGGCGGTCGAAGCCGGCGCAACCGGGTTGACGCTTGTGAACACGCTCATGGGTCTGCTCGTCGACGCGGAGACACGCCAGCCGGTGCTCGGTGGCGGAGGTGGGGGACTTTCGGGACCCGCGATCAAGCCGATCGCGCTCCGAGCTGTGCACGACGTCACGCGCGCGTTGCCGCGCGTTCCTGTGATCGGCACCGGGGGCGTGCAGTCCGGTGTTGACGCGGTCGAGATGCTGCTCGCAGGCGCGACTGCAGTGGGCGTCGGAACCGCAAGCTTCCTCGACCCGCGCGCGCCCTACCGGGTGCTCGACGAGCTCGCCGACTGGTGCGCGCGCCACAACGTCGCGCGCGTGAGCGATCTGATCGGTGCGATGCAGGTATGACGGAGAAACGATGACAACGAACCCGCGTGATCATCTCGTACTCGTGCTCGACATCGAACGTCTCGACGCCGCGCTCGCGTACGCCGAGCGGATGGCGCCGTGGTTCGGGATCGTGAAGGTGGGCTACGAGCTCTATGGCGCCGCCGGGCCCGAAGCCTTCGAAGCCTTGCAGCACGCGGGCTTGCGGGTGTTCGCCGATCTGAAGCTTCACGACATCCCGACCACCGTCGAACGGGGAGCGCGCGCGCTCGGCCGGCACGGCGTCGACTTCCTGAACTTCCACGCGGCCGGTGGCGAGACCATGCTGCGCGCCGGAGTGGCCGGCTTGCGCGACGGCGCGCGCGAAGCGGGGCACACGCAACCGATCGCACTCGCGGTCACTGTGCTCACGAGCGACACGAATGTCGCCGCGCTCGAACCGCGCATGCAGATCGCCGCGAACGCAGGGTGCGACGGTGTCGTGTGCGCCGGCCCCGACATTCCGCTGGCGCGTACGCGCAACTTACGCACGATGGTGCCCGGCATCCGGCTCCCGGGTCGCGACCCACACGATCAGGCGCGCGTCGATACGCCCGGAGACGCGATCGGTCGCGGCGCCGACTGGATCATCCTCGGCCGTGCGGTCGCTACGGCGGACGACCCCGAACTGGCGGCGCAAGAGACTACGCGCGATGTCGCTGCCGCGCTCGCCCGCGCATCGGGTTGACGAGTTGCACGACAAAGTGGTCTGCGTATACTGAGCGCCGCTGTCGTCCCGGAGGTCGCAGAATGCCGTTGCCCCCTGCGCTCACCCCCGAGCAGCGTCATGCTGCGCTTCAGAAAGCGGCGGAAGCCCGTCGCCAACGAGCGGAGGTGAAGGCGAAGCTGAAGCAGGGTTCGCTCGGCCTCGAAGACCTCTTCGACCAGGGCACGCGCGACGATGCGCTCGCGAAGCTCAAAGTCGTGAGTGTGCTGGAGTCGCTCCCGGGCGTCGGCAAAGTGCAGGCGCGCCGGATCATGGACGAGCTCGACATCAGCGAGAGCCGTCGTCTGCGCGGGCTGGGCCGCAACCAGCGCGTGGGCCTGCTGTGCCACCCGAAGATCGTGCGCGGGGCCTGACCTGGGCGTCCTCCTGGTGATCGTCGGCCCGTCGGGGGTCGGCAAGGGAACGGTTGTCCGCAAGCTGCTGGAACGCGACCCGTCGATCTGGCTTTCCGTTTCCACGACGACGCGGGCACCGAGGGCGGGCGAGGTCGATGGCGTCGATTACCACTTCGTCACCCGCAAGGAGTTCGACGTGCTCCGCAGCCGAGGCGGGCTCCTCGAGGACTTCGAGGTGTTCGGTCACTCGTACGGCACGGAGCGAGCGCCCTTCGAGGAGCATCTGGCCGCCGGCCAGGACGTGGTGCTGGAGATCGACGTCCAGGGCGCGTTGGCGGTGAAGAGGGCCTTTCCCGACGCGCTGCTCGTGTTCGTGAAGCCGCCGTCTCGGGAGGAGCAGCACCGCCGCCTGATCGCACGTGGGGTCGACGATCCCGCCGAGATCGAACGCAGGCTCGCCGCCGCCGAGGCCGAAGAGGCCAAGGCCTACGCGTTCGACGCCGTCGTGGTCAACGACGACGTGGATACAGCCGTTTCCGAGGTGGCTGGTATCCTGAACTCCCATCGGGCAACGGGCTGACCACTCGCCTCGCCTTTCCTCGAAACCGGAGCTACACACATGGCCGAGCGACGTACCACGCTCATGACCCCCCGCATGGAGAGCCTGCTCGAGCGGGTCGACTCCAAGTTCACGCTCGTCACGCTCTCTGCGATGCGTGCCCGCGAGATCAACGACTACTACAACCAGCTCGGTGAGGGTCTCGGCAAGATTGTTCCGCCGCAGGTGAATTCCGTGTCGCGCAAGCCGCTGTCGATCTCGCTCGAAGAGATCGAGGCCGGCAAGATCGAGTCTGTGCCGCTGCCCGAAGAGGGCGAGGAGTCAGAGGCCGCCGAAACCGACGGGCCGCACGAGGCCGGCGAGCCGGTCGAGCCCGCCGAGGCCTGAGCCTTCGATGACCGCACTGCACGGCCGGCGCGTCGTGCTCGGTGTGAGCGGTGGCATCGCCGTGTACAAGGCCGTCGAGGTGTGCCGCCAGCTCGTGGACGCGGGCGCGTACGTCATGCCGGTGCTCACCGAGGATTCCTTGCGCTTCGTCGGCGCGCTCACGTTCACCGCGCTCGCGTCCGAACCGGCGCGCACGTCGCTCTTCGACGCGCCGGAGCCCATCCCGCATACCCACCTCGGTCAGACCGCCGATCTCATCGTGGTCGTACCCGCCACCGCGAAGCTGCTCGGCAAGTACGCGGCCGGGATCTCCGACGACCTGCTCACCGCCACGCTCCTCGCCACCCGTGCGCCGGTCCTCGTCGCGCCGGCCATGCATACCGAGATGTGGGAGCACCCCGCGGTGCAGGAGAACGTCGCCACATTGCGCCGCCGGGGAGTGCATGTCGTCGGCCCCGAGAGCGGGCGGCTCGCCGGTGGTGACACGGGGGAGGGCCGGCTCGCTGAGCCCGAGACCATCGTCGCGGCGGCCGCCAACGTCCTCGCGGGATCCGGCTCCGTGCCTGAACGGAAATCCGGCGATTTCGTCGGCGTGCGCGTGCTGGTCACCGCGGGTGGCACGCGCGAGCCGATCGACGCCGTGCGCGTGATCACGAACCGCTCGTCCGGGAAGCAGGGCTACGCGGTCGCCGAGGTCGCGGCGCGCCGCGGCGCCGCCGTCACGCTCGTCACCACAATCGGGCGGCCCGCGCCGCCCGCAGTGGAGATCGTCAGCGTGCAGACGGCCGCCGAGATGCAGGAAGCGGTGCTTTCACGCGCGGCCGACATGGACGTCATCGTCCAGGCCGCTGCGGTGGCCGACTTCCGCCCGAAGGAGCCGCCCGATCACAAACTCAAGAAGGACGAAGGCGTTCCCGACATCGTCCTCGAACCTACGCACGATTTTTCCGTCGACCTCGGCCGCGCGAAGCGCCCGGGCCAGGTGCTGGTCGGCTTCGCGGCGGAAACCAGCGACCTCGTGGCCAACGCGGCACGGAAGCTCGAGTCGAAGAACCTCGACCTCATCGTCGGCAACAACGTGGCCGAACCTGACGCCGGCTTCGAAGTCGACACCAACCGCGCCGTCATCCTCGACACTCAGGGTGGCGTCGAGCCGCTGCCACTGCAATCGAAGATCGACCTTGCCGGAGTGATCCTCGATAGGGTGCGTGACCTCCTCGCGAAGAAAGACGCCCCATGAGTTCCTTCACGTTCACGTCGGAGTCGGTCACCGAGGGCCACCCCGACAAGATGTGCGATCAGATCAGCGACGCGGTCCTCGACGCGATCTTCGAGCAGGACCCGCAGAGCCGGGTGGCCTGCGAGTCGCTGTGCACCACGGGGCTTGTCGTCGTCGCGGGGGAGATCTCTACCCGTGCCTATGTCGACTTCCAGCGCGTCGTGCGCGACACTGTGCACAGCATCGGATATAGCGACGCGTCGTTTGGCTTCGACTCCAAGACCTGCGCGGTGATCACGTCGATCGACGAGCAGTCACCCGACATCGCGCAGGGCGTCGACAAGTCGAAGGAGGTTCGCGACGGCGTCAGCGACCGGTTCGACGAAGTCGGCGCGGGCGACCAAGGGATGATGTTCGGCTACGCGTGCGACGACACGCCCGACCTCATGCCGATGCCGATCTGGCTTGCGCACCGGCTGGCCAAGCGGCTCACCGACGTGCGCAAGGACGGCACCCTCGACTATCTGCGCCCAGACGGCAAGACGCAGGTGAGCGTCGTGTACGCGGACGGGGTCCCGAAGGCGCTGTCCACGGTGCTGATCTCGAGCCAGCACGCGCCCGGCATCGACATCGACGGCGCGATGAAGGCCGACCTGCTCGAGCACGTCATCAGGCCCACCTTGCCGGAACAGTTCGTCGACGACGACTTCGAAGTGCTCGTGAACCCAACGGGCGCGTTCGAGCTCGGTGGCCCGCACGCCGACTGCGGGCTCACGGGGCGGAAGATCATCGTCGACACCTATGGCGGCATGGCCCGTCATGGCGGCGGCGCGTTCAGCGGGAAAGACCCCACCAAGGTCGACCGCTCGGCGGCGTACGCGGCGCGCAACGTTGCGAAGAACGTTGTCGCCGCGGGTATCGCTACACGGTGTGAGGTGCAGGTCGCGTACGCGATCGGCATCTCGCATCCGGTGTCGATGATGGTCGAGACGTTCGGAACGTCGGAAATCGACCCGCAGAAGCTCCCGGCGCTGCTGCGGGAGCACTTCGACCTGCGTCCGGCCGCGATCATCGAGCGCCTCGACCTGCGCAGGCCCATTTTTCGCAACACCGCGGCCTACGGGCACTTCGGACGGTCCGAGCGCGACTTCACGTGGGAGCGCACCGACGACGCCGACGAGCTTGCCGCGGCCGCGAAGGCGCTCGCGTAAGCTGAACACACGCGTCTGCCGCGTCCAGCCCGACGTCCCGGCAATCCACCGCGCGTTCGACTACGCGCTTCCCGACGCGCTCGCTCGCGGCGTCCACGTCGGGACGATCGTGCGCGTCCAGTTGCACGGCCGCCGTGTGCGCGGGTGGGTGCTCGACGCCGGCGTCGTCGCGCCCGAGGTCGAGGGTGCGCGGCTGCGCGAGGTGCTCGCGGTCGTGTCCGCCGGACCACCCCCGGACGTTGTCGACCTGTGCCGGTGGGCCGCGTGGCGGTGGGCCGGACCGCTCGCCAGGTTCTTGCGCGCCGCGTCACCTCCCAACACAGTCCCTGCCGACGTCGAACCCGAGCTCGAGACAGCGATGTACCCGCCGGCTTCTCATACTCATGGCGCGCTCGTCGTGCTCGCGCCTGCCGACGACGCGAACGCCGTCGTGCACTCGCTCGTGGCATCGGAAGGTTCGACCCTCGTGCTCGACCCCGATCCGGCGCGCTCGGCGCGGCTGGCCGCCGAGCTCACCGACCACGGCCGGGAGGTCATCGAGCTCCGCTCCGATCGGAGCCCCGCGGAGCTGAGCGCAGCGTGGGACCGCGCCCGAGCAGGTGCGTGTGTCGCAGTCGGCGGCCGCACCGCCGCGTGGGCCCCGATGCCCGACCTCGAAGCGGTGATCGTCGTCGACGAAGCCGACGAGTCCCTCGAAGACGAGCGCGCACCCACATGGAACGCACGCGAGGTGGCGGTCGAGCGGTCGCGGCGTGCGGGCGCGCGCGTGCACATGGTCACACCGGCGCCGACGGTCGACGCGCTGGTCGCGCTCGGTGAGCCGGAGCAGCGAGTCCGCCCGCGCTGGCCGCGCGTGACGGTCGTCGACACCCGCGACGAAGCGCCCGGCCAAGCCCTCCTTGCCAGCGTGCTGGCCGACGAGCTTCGACGTGTTCGTGACTCCGGCGGACGATCGGTCTGCGTGCTGAACCGACGTGGTCGCGCGCGGCTGCTCGCGTGCCGGGACTGCGGGGAGCTGGCGCGCTGCGAACTGTGCGGCGCCACCGTGCAAGAACGCGCCGACGGCCTTATTTGCTCGCGTTGCGACACCGTGCGCCCAGTGGTCTGTCTCCACTGTCACGGCTCGCGGTTCCGGGCCGTGCGACCCGGTGTTGCGCGCGTGCGAGACGACCTCGCCGCGCTGCTGCCGCGAGCCTCGGTCGCGGCGGTCGACGCGACGACAACCGAAGTTCTCGACGCCGACGTGCTGATCGGTACCGAAGCCGTGTTGCACCGAGCACCACCGGGCCGCCCGGTGGGACTGGTCGCGTTCCTCGAGCTCGACCAGGAGCTCCTCGCGCCGCGCGCACGCGCCGCTGAGCAGGCGCTGTGGCTCCTGGTTCGCGGCGCCCGTCTGCTCGGCCCGCGGGAGGCGGGTGGCGTGCTGTTGCTCCAGACCAGGATGCCGAAGCACGAGGTGGTGGTCGCGGCCCGCGACGGCGAGCCACTCGTCGTCGCCGATGCCGAACGCGCCCGCCGCCGCGCACTGGGTTGGCCACCTTTTGGTGGCGCCGCGGAACTGAGTGGCGAGGCGGTCGCGGTGATTGCCGCGTGCGACGCGCTCCGTGGCGTCGACACGGTCACGGTGCTCGGACCCGTCGACAACGGCAAGCGGGCGCTCGTCCGCTGCACCACCGTCGACGAACTGTGTGATGCGCTCATGAACATCGAGACCGCACACGCGCTCGGCCGTCTGCGGGTCGACGTCGATCCGCGCCGGGCGTAGTCTCCGCGCCCGTATGGCTGAGTTCGACGACCGGCTGACCGCGATCGAGGATCGGATCGCGATCACCGAGGTGATCGCGTCGTACGGGTACGACTACGACGAGTTCCGCATCGACCAGTGGCTCGAGAAGTTCACACCGGACGCCACCGTCACCGTAAGCCTCGAGGGCAACGAGTTGGGTGGTACGACCGGTAGGGACGCGATCGGCAACCTTCTCGGCGCGCGCGTCGCCGGGTTCCAAGCGGACAACGTGCAGCGCCGGCACAACATGACCAGCATCGTGGTTGACGAGCTCACCGCCACAACCGCGAAGGCGCGCTCGTACCTGCTGCTCACCTCCACCGGCCCGGACGGACCAACCGAACTGGTCACGTCGGGCCGATACCTCTTCGACCTCGTCAAGCAGGACGGTGTCTGGCTCGTCTCCGCGTGGGTCATCGGACTCGACGACCCGGGCTTCGCCGAGGGCCACGGATAACCTGGGGTTCATGTCGAGTTACGTGCTGCGGCTGTTCGGCGATCCCGTGCTGAAACAGCCCGCGCGCGAGGTCGAAGAGATCACTCCCGATCTCGCCCCGCTCGTGTACGGCATGTACGAGACGATGGAGCTCGCCGAAGGGGTCGGCCTCGCGGCTCCGCAGGTTGGCGTGCGCAAGCGTCTCTTCACGTACGACCTCCACGAGGGCGACGGTCCCGGCGTGGTGATCAACCCCGTAATCGTCGAGACTGCGGGGGAGATCGAATCGGAGGAGGGCTGCCTCTCGTTGCCCGGCTTCCGCTTCGAGATCATCCGCGCCGAGCGGGTCACCATGCGCGGTGTCGACCTCGACGGCAAGGAGGTCGTGCTCGAGGGTGACGACCTGCTCGCGCGCATGATCCAGCACGAGATCGACCACCTCGACGGTGTGCTGCTCCTCGACCGGCTCGAGCCCGACGTTCGCCGTGCCGCGCTGGCCGAGCTGCGGACCCGCCAGCTCGCGGCCGCGCCTCCCGCCGGCGAGCCGGGCCTGTAATCGGAACTGGCGGCGCCGCGTGCGCCTCGTGTTCTTCGGAACCCCCGCCGACGCCGTACCCGCGCTGCGCGCGCTGCACGACGCCGGCTACGACATCGCGCTCGTCGTCACCCAGCCCGACCGGCGGCGCGGCCGCCGCGGCCGCGCCGATCCCAGCCCGGTGAAGGCCGCGGCCTCAGAGCTCGGTCTCCCGGTCCGCACACCCGAGCGGGCCCGCGAGGTCACCGACGAGGTTGCCGCGAGCGGCGCCGACGTAGGGGTCGTGGTCGCGTTCGGCCAGCTCCTCCCCGAACCGCTGTTCGCCGGGGTGCCGCTCGGGTTCGTGAACGTCCACTTCTCGCTGCTGCCCCGATGGCGCGGCGCGGCGCCGGTCGAGCGGGCGATCCTCGCCGGGGACGCCGAAACCGGCGTCTGCATCATGGCGATCGAGAAGGGGCTCGACACCGGGGCCGTGTTCGCGCGCACTGCCACTCCCATCGGCGACGACGAGACCGCGGGCGAGCTGCGTGAGCGTCTCGTCGCGCTCGGTACCGACCTCCTCGTCGACACGCTGCCGAAGCTCGCGACGATCACGCCGGAGCCGCAAGCCGGCGAGCCCACCTCGGCCGACAAGCTGACCGTCGAAGAATTCGAGCTCGACTTCTCACGCCCACCGGCGGAGCTCGTTCGCGTCGTGCGAGCCGGGAACCCGCGCCCCGGCGCATGGACCACGATCGACGGCCGTCGCCTCAAGGTGTGGCGTGCGCGTGTCGGCGCCGACGGCTCGCTCGAGCTCCTCGAAGTGCAGCCCGAGGGTCGCGCCCGAATGTCGGGCGACGCGTGGACGCGCGGCCGTCACGGTACGCCGGTCCGCTTCGGCTCGTGACTTCGTCGCGTCTCCTCGCGCTCGACGCGCTCGTGCGTATCGAGGACGGCGCATACGCGCAGGTCCTGGTACCTGCGATGCTGCGCGGTTCGCAACTGCGCGACCGCGACCGCGCGTTCGCGACCGATCTCGTGTACGGCACCGTGCGTTCGGAGCGCCGTCTCGACGATCTGGTCACGCGAGCGGCGAAGCGGCCCCTTCACCGGCTCGACCCTCCGGTTCGTGCTGCGCTGCGGCTCGGCGCGTATCAACTGCTGCACGACGTGCCGCGCCACGCGGCGGTGTCGGAGACGGTCGACGCGCTCGCGGCGCGCTCACCACGCGCACGCGGGTTCGTGAACGCGGTGCTGCGCGCGTTGACACGGCTCGGTCCGCCGTGGCCCGAACCCACGAGCGAGGGTGTCGCGCTTTCGTATCCCGACTGGCTCGTCGATTGCCTCCAGCGCGATCTGGGCGACGAGGACGCGCGCGCGGCGCTCGTCGCCATGAACGAACCGGCTGCGACGACACTGCGTCGGAATCCGCTCCGCGCGACCGCCGATGCGCTCGAGGCAGGGCTTCGCGATGCCGGGGCGCAGGTCGAGCGGGGCGCGCTCGGTCCCGATGCGCTCGGCGTGCGCGGCATCGGTGATCCTGCCGCCCTCCCCGCGGTACGCGACGGCCGGGCCACCCCGCAAGACCAGGCGAGCCAGGCAGTCGTCGGGGTGCTGGATCCCCGAGCGGGGGAGCGCATCGCCGACGTCGCCGCCGCGCCCGGAGGGAAGGCCACCGCCATCGCCGAGCGGGTCGGCGCCGACGGCGCGGTCGTCGCCCTCGACGTCGACGCCGGCCGGCTCCGCCTGGTGCGCGAGGCGTCGGCCCGGCTCGGTCTCGGCACCGTGCACGCGGTCGTCGCCGACGGGCGGGCACTGCCGCTCCGTCCGGCGAGCTTCGACCGCGTGCTGCTCGACGCGCCGTGCAGCGGACTCGGCGTGCTGCGCCGCCGCCCCGACGCCCGCTGGCGCGTCACCGAATCGTCGATCGGCGGCCTGGCTGCACTGCAACGTGAGCTGCTCGCTCCCGCGGCCGAGCTGGTCCGTTCCGGCGGTGTGCTCGTCTACTCGGTCTGTACGCTGACCCGCGCCGAGACCGTCGACATCGACGAGTGGGCCACGCAGCACCTCGACGGCTTCGACGCGCTCCCGCGTCCCGGCACGCCCTGGAAACCGCTCGGTCGCGGTGCGCTCCTCCTCCCGCAGGCGGCAGGCACCGACGGAATGTTCGTGCTGTCGCTCCGGCGTCACGAATAGCGTCACCGGCATCGACGATTCACCGCACGTCGCGATCGTCACCGGTGCCAATCACGGCATCGGCGCGGCCACCGCGAGCGCGCTGGCCGCGCGTGGGATCCGCGTGTTGTCCGCCTACCTGCGCATCGGCACCGCGCCCGACGCCGTGGAGGCCCGCGTCGCTGGGTTCGCGATCGAGGCCGATCTGCTCGACGACGCGACGCCGGCACGACTCTTCGACCTGGCGGAGCACGAGCTCGGTCCGGTCGACATCCTGGTGAACAACGCAACTGGTTGGGTGCAGGACACCTTCAAACCCATATCCAGCGATCGGTTCGGACGGCCGTTGCGACCCGTCACCGCCGAGACCGTCGATCGCAACCTCGGAGTCGACGCGCGCGCGAGCGCGCTCCTGATCGCGGAGTTCGCGCGCCGCCACGTGGAACGGGGCGCGACGTGGGGCCGCATCGTCGGACTCACCTCCGGAGGCCCGCACGGGTTTCCCGAGGAAGTCTCGTACGGCGCGGCGAAGGGCGCGCTCGAGCGCTACACACTCGCCGCCGCGACCGAGCTGAGTGAGTACGGCATCACCGCCAATGTCGTGTACCCACCGGTCACCGACACCGGTTGGGTCACCGACGCGGTACGTGACGAGGTTCCGCGCGTCGCGACACCCGACGAGGTCGCGGAAGTGATTGTGTACCTCTGCTCCGACGCCGCTCACCTGGTGAGCGGCAACGTGATCCAGCTTCGATGATGGACGACGCGCGGCCGGCACGGCCCACCGACGGGAGCGTCGAGGTCGTCGAGTACCGGGCCGAATGGCCCACGATGTTCCACGCCGAGCGCGTGCTGCTCGACGAGCACCTCCCACACGTCTTCGTCCGCATCGAGCACATCGGCAGCACGGCCGTTCCCGGCATGCCATCCAAGCCCACGATCGACATCGCCGGCGCGGTCCGTTCGCTCGACGACGTCCTCGGCGAGCTGGACTCCCTGTACGCGCTCGGCTACGACTACCGCGGGTTCTTCGAGGGAGTCGCCGAGCACCTGTTCTTGCGCAAGGTCGCAGGCGGCAAGCGCACGCATCACCTCCACGTCGTGACCCTCGACTCGGCGGAGATCACGAGCTGGCTCGCGTTCCGCGACTTCCTCCGAGCCGATCCCACCGCTGCCGCGGACTATGCGCAGGCCAAGCGGGACCTCTTCGCCCGCTTTCCGGACGACCGCATGGCGTACGTCGACGGCAAGGGTTCCGTTGTCGACGCGCTCCTCGCTCGGATGCGCGGGGTACCGTGATCCCGTGAAGCTTGCGCCGTCGATCCTCTCAGCCGACTTCGCCGAGCTCGCAGCCGAGGTGGATCGGGTGAAGGAGGCGGCCGACCTGCTCCACGTCGACGTGATGGACGGCCACTTCGTGCCCAACCTCACGATCGGCCCCGTTGTCGTGAGCGCGCTGCGGAAGCACACCGAGCTGTTCCTCGACTGTCACCTGATGGTCGACAACCCGCAGGTGCTCCTCGAGGCCTTCGCCGAGGCGGGCGCCGACCGTTGCATCGTGCACGTCGAGCTCGGTGACCCGCGTCCCCTCTTCGACGAGCTGCGCGAACGCAACGTGGGCGTCGGGCTCGTCCTCAATCCCGAGACGCCCGTCGACACGGTTCTCCCGTACCTCGACGACATCGATCTCCTGCTGGTCATGAGCGTGCATCCGGGCTGGGGCGGACAGGGCTTCATCCCCGAGGTGCTCGACAAGGTCCGGGTCGTGCGCAAGGAGATCGAGGTGCGCGGTCTCGACGTCGAGATCGAGATCGACGGCGGCATCAACGTGAGCACCGCGCCCGCCGCCGCGGAGGCCGGTGTCGACATCTTCGTGGCCGGCAGCGCGGTGTTCGGCGCGCCCGACCCGCTCGCGGCTGCGCGCGCGATCCGAGCCGCGGCCGAGGCGGCCGCACCGCGATGAGTGCGCCGCTGCCGAGTGCCAAGGTGCTCGTCGTGTCCGACGGCGTCGTCGCCGGCACGCGCACCGACAACGCAGGGCCGAAGGTCGTGGCTCGCCTCGTGGAAGCGG
Source organism: Acidimicrobiia bacterium (assembly GCA_040880805.1). Taxonomy (NCBI): domain Bacteria; kingdom Bacillati; phylum Actinomycetota; class Acidimicrobiia; species Acidimicrobiia bacterium. The sequence continues at coordinate 51,839 of JBBDHW010000067.1, forward strand.
GGTTCGAGGTCCTCGACCACGCGGTCACCCAGGACGGGATCGACGAGGTCGCGGGCGCGCTGCGCGATCTCACCGGCGGGTTCGCCGGTCTGGTCGTCACCACGGGTGGCACCGGGTTCGGTCCCCGCGACCTCACGCCCGAAGGCACGCGCATGGTGATCCACCGTGAGGCGCCGGGCATGGCGGAGGCGATGCGCCGTGCCAGCGACACGCCCGGCAAACCGTTCGGCATGCTCGGCCGAGGGCTCTGCGGCACCGTGGGCCAGGCCCTCGTGTGCAACCTGCCCGGTTCGAGCAACGGCGCGCTCGAGTGCCTCGAGGTGATCCTCCCCGCTGTTCCGCACGCGCTGGACCTCCTCGCGGGCGGGAGACCACACTGATCGTCGAGTTATACTCACAGGTATGACTCACGTGGTCGGTCGGAAGGGCCAGGTCGTCATCCCGAAGGCGCTCAGAGACAAGCTCGGCATCGAGCCCGGAGATGAGGTCGACTTCTGGCAGGAGGACGACCACCTCGCGCTCGCGACGGTCCGTCCCCCGCCCTTGCTCGGCCGGTTCGCGGGGCAGGACCTCACTGCGGAGCTCGAGCGCGAGCGCGCGCTCGATCGTGTGCGCGAGGGCTGATGGCCGGCAAGTGCCTCGATTCGTGGGCGGTCGTTGAGCTCTTGAACGCCGAGAACACGCCGCCGGCCCTTCGGGTGGCGGCCACGCTGGATCGCGAGCGGCCGGTGATGAGCTGGCTGAATGCCGGCGAGGTCTTCTACATCGTTCGTCGCAGGAACGGCGACCGGGCCGCTCACGACACGCTGCGCGACCTTCGACACGCCGTCGAGTTCGACGATGTCACCCCAGAGCGGGTCGTCGCGGCAGCGCGGATCAAGTCCGACTACCCGATCGCGTTCGCGGACGCCTTCGCCGCGGCGACCGCGATCGCACACGACGCCGTCTTGCTCACTGGGGATCCCGAGCTCCTGGTCGACGGCGCGCCCTGGCAGTGGGAAGATCTGCGCGAGGCCGTCGACTGACACCGAACATGGAGGCACCATGAGCGCCGATCTGGTCATCAAGGGCGGCACCGTTGTCGACGGCACCGGTGCGCCCGGTGTGCGCGCCGACGTTGCGATCAGCGACGGCAAGGTCGTCGCCATCGGACCCAACCTCGACGGCTTCGCTGTGCTCGACGCCGGCGATCATGTGGTCGCGCCCGGCTTCATCGACATCCACACGCACTACGACGCGCAGGTGTTCTGGGATCCCGCACTCACGCCGTCGTGCTTCCACGGTGTCACCACCGTCGTCGCGGGCAACTGCGGCTTCTCGATCGCGCCCACACGCCCCGAGCACCACGACGTCATCGCGCGCACGCTCGAGAACGTGGAAGACATGGACGTCGAGACGCTCGGCGCGGGCATCCCGTGGGACTTCTCCACCTTCCCCGAGTACCTCGCGTCGGTCGAACGGCGCGGCACCGCGATGAACTTCGCCGCGTACATCGGGCACACGGCGCTCCGCTTGTTCGTCATGGGCGACGCCGCCTACGAGCGCGCTGCTACCGACGACGAGATCGCGCAGATGCAGTCGGTCTTGCGCGAATCGATGAGGGCGGGCGCGGCGGGTTTCGCGACGAGCTTCGCGATGACGCACCGCGGCGTCGACGGCTTGCCGGTACCGAGCCGTTTTGCCGAGCGCAAGGAGCTCGACGCGCTGCTCGACGCATTGAGCGAGGTGGGTCGCGGGGTCTTCTCGATCGCGCCGGGTGACCAGTGCCACATCGACGATCTCTACGACCTCCAGCTCCGCACCGGCGTGCCGTTCACGTACGGCGCGTTGCTCACCAGTTCCACCGGCGGGCACCGGCGCAGCGTCGACGTGAACAACGAAGGCTGGGCGCGCGGCGCGCAGGTATGGCCGCAGGTCAGCCCGCGACCGCTGATGTTCGCGATGACGCTCGCGTCGCCGTTCATCCTCAACATGAACCCCGAGTTCGCCGCGCTGATGGCCGGTTCGCTCGACGACCGCCGCCGGGCGTTCGAGGATCCCGAGTGGCGTGCCCGGGCGCAAGCCCCTTGGGAAGGCGGTGTCGGATTCGGGATTCCCGACTGGAACAAGTACACGATCGTGGAGAGCAGCAAGCATCCGGAGCTGCTCGAGCGCACGATGACCGATATCGCGGCCGACCGGGGCCAGAAGCCGTTCGACGCCATGCTCGATCTCGCGCTCGAAGAACCTGACCTCGAGCTGCGCGTGCGCACGGTAATCCTCAACGACGACAACGACGAAGTGGCGAAGTTGCTCGTCGACGAGCACTGCACGCTCGGCCTTTCCGATGCCGGCGCGCACGTGGGCCAGCTGTGCGACGCGCCCGAGCCCACCGACTTTCTCGGCAACTGGGTGCGCGACCGCAACCTCATGCCGATCGAGACCGCGGTGCGCAAGCTCACCGGTACCCAGGCCGACTTCCTCGGCCTCACCGACCGCGGCTACCTGCGCGAGGGGGCGTGGGGCGACGTCGTCGTGTTCGATGCCGACACCGTCGCGCCCGGCCCGCTCCGTCGCGTGCGCGACTTCCCGGCCAATGCCGAGCGTCTCACCGCCGATCAGCCCACGGGGATGCGGCACGTCATCGTGAACGGCACACCGGTGCAGGTCGACGGCCGGCGTGTGAACGGCGACGCCCGGCCCGGGCAGGTGGTGCGTCCGCCCGAGCGGGCACGCACGTGAACGTCACGCTCGATCACGGCGAGCTGCAGGGCCTCGAGTCCGGCGGCGTCGCCCAGTTCCGCGGCATCCCGTTCGCGGCGCCTCCCATAGGGGAGCGCCGTTTCCGGCCGCCGCAGCCGGCCGAGCCGTGGAGCGGTGTGCGTGATGCCACCGAGTGGGGTGCCCGCGCGCCGCAGTCGCTCGAACCCACACCGTTCCGCCGCGTTGTCGACGTCCCGGTCGCCGAAGACTGCCTCACGCTGAATGTCTTCACGCCCAGTGTGAGTGCCGCGCGTCATCCGGTCATGGTGTGGATCCACGGCGGCGCGTTCAACATCGGATCGGGCTGCCTCTTCGACGCCGCCGAGCTTTCCCGTCGCGGTGACGTGGTCATCGTTACCGTCAACTACCGGCTCGGCGCGCTGGGGTTCTCCTATCTCGATTATCTAGACGCGCGCTTCGCGGGCTCGGGTAACGCCGCGCTGCTCGACCAGATCGCCGCACTGCGCTGGGTGCGCGACAACATCGCCGCGTTCGGCGGCAACGCGAACAACGTCACGATCTTCGGCGAGTCGTCTGGCGGTCACAGCGTCGGGTGCCTGCTCACCGTGCCGGATGCGCGTGGGCTCCTTCATCGCGCGATCGCGCAGAGCGGCGCGGGGTTCAACCTGCGGGACGTCGACCAGGCCGTCGCCCAGACCATCGCGCTCATGGACCAGCTCGGCGTCACGAGCGCCGAGGAGCTCCAGGCCGTTCCGGTCGACCGAGTGATCGAGGCACAGGCTGCGTTCTCGTTCTCGCCCGTGCAGGACGGCGTCGTGCTCGCGGATCACATCATCGACGCGGTTGCCGTCGGCCATTGCGCCGACGTTCCGATCCTGATCTCCCACACGCGCGACGAGATGCGGCTCTTCGCCGCGAACGGCCGCGCGCTCGGCGAGATGCCCGCCACCGACGACGAGCTTGCCGGCCGCCTCGGTCACGCGTTCGCCGACGGTTCCGCCGCCGCCGCCGCGTACCGCGCCGCCGAGCCCGGCGCGCCGCCCGCGGAGCTGTGGCTCTCGTACCTCACCGACGCCCGCTTCCACATGCCCGACTTCGGGCTGGCCGAGGCACGACTGGTGCGCAGTTCTGAAGTGTGGATGGCCAGGTTCTCGTGGCCGTCGCCCGTGATGGATGGCCAACTCGGTGCCTGCCACGCGATCGAGATCCCGTTCCTGTTCACGGGCGGCGGCAACCTCGGTGGTATGACGCGCGAGGAAGGTCCGCCCCTGCAGCTCGCGCACGCGATCCAGGATGCCTGGGTCGCGTTCGCCCGAAATGGTGACCCCAACACGAGCGCGTTGCCCGAGTGGCCGCGCTACGACGTCGAGCACCGCCTGGTGATGGAGCTCGCCGACCAGTGCAAGGTCATCGAGGATCCCGACGGCGACATCCGCCGGCTCTGGCCCGCGACCGCCAACGTCTGACCTGATCCCGGAGAAAGGGAACGCTCATGCGCGCAGCCCTGCTCGAAGCGGCGAACCAACCGTTCGTGATCGACGACAGCGTCAAGATCGACGACCCCGGTCCCGGGTACGTACGCGTCAAGGTGTCGAACTGCGGCATCTGCCACTCTGATCTCACGGTTGCGCACGGCGCGATGGCAACACCGATCGTGCTCGGTCACGAGGCCGCCGGTGTGGTCGACGCCGTGGGGGAGGGCGTCACCATGCTTGCTCCCGGCGATTCGGTCGTGCTCACGCCGATCGCGCCGTGCGGTCGGTGCTACTTCTGCGTGCGCGGCGATGCCGGCCTCTGCGTGAACAACCGAGACGTCCTCACCAACACCTTCGCCGACGGCTCGACCGGGCTGTCACGTGGTGGCGACTTGGTCTACCGCGGCCTCGGCGTCGGTGGGTTCGCCGAGTACGTACTCACCACCGAGACCGGTGCGATCCGCGTGCCCGACGATACGCCCCTGGATATCGTGTGCGTCATCGGCTGCGCGGTACAGACCGGCGTCGGCGCCGTGCTCAACACCGCGCAGGTCGAGTCCGGCGCGACTGTGCTCGTGCTCGGCCTCGGTGGCATCGGGCAGTCGGTGGTTCAGGGCGCACGGGTTGCCGGCGCGTCGCGCATCATCGCCAGCGATCCGATCCCCGCGAGGCGCGAAGCCGCACTGAAGCTCGGCGCCACCGACGTGATCGATCCCGGCAGCGACGACGTCGCGACCGTCGCACGCTCGATCACCGACGTCGGCCCCGACTACGCGTTCGAGTGCGCGGGCCTCGCCGCGCTCGCGCAGGTCGGCATCGCCGCGACGCGTCCGGGCGGCATGACGGTGCTCGTCGGCGCGCCCACCGCCGACCAGGCGATCACAATCGCACCAGCCGTGCTGTTCGGCATCGAGGAGAAGCAGCTCAAGGGCTGCTTCCTCGGGAGCTGCAACTCGCTACGCGACGTGCCTCGCATGGTCGACCTGTGGCGCGCGGGTCAGCTCGACCTCGAGGGACTCATCACCCACCGCCGCCCCCTCGACGAGATCAACGAAGCCTTCGCCGACATGGAAGCCGGCCGCGGCATCCGCACCGTCTTGGAGATGTAAGCAGGGCCTGATGCCACGTTTCCGAGAACGTCGCTCCGTCTCTCGGGTTCGCGCCCCTACGGGTCCTTGTGCGCCCTGCCTCCTGTGTAGCACAGAACCCGTGCTACACTGATCCAAATGGCCAACCTCACGGTAACCATCAGCACCGACGTCTTGCAGCGTGCGCGTCTGCGCGCGATGCAGCAAGGCACGTCGGTGAATGCCTTGATCCGCTCCTACCTCGAGGCCTTTGCGGACGCCGATCGCGTTGCCGAGTCCCGCCGTGCCCTCGTCGACCTGTCGGAGCGAACCGCGAGCGGCAGCGGCCGCGAGGGGCGCACCTGGACGCGCGACGAGTTGCATGACCGCTAGTGGCGTGTCCTTCAATTGACGCGCGCTTGTTCGAGGGCAACGCGGCCTCG
>JBBDHW010000068.1:0-4771 GCA_040880805.1 Acidimicrobiia bacterium
TCGGGGTGGTGTTGATCGCGGTGGTGTTGGCGGTGTCGTCGGCCTACGGCGCGAACCGGGAGGTCCGGCTCGAGCGCGGCGAGTCGGCAGTGGTGTCGGGGTACACGTTCACGTTCCTCGGTTCGAAGATCGACCGGTCGGCGCAGAAGACCACCGTGTCGGCCGCCGTGCGCGTGCGGCGCGGCGATCAGGTGCTCGGCGTGTACGCGCCCGCGATCTCCACGTTCCCCAACAGCACCCAAGGGATCGGCACCCCGTCGGTGCACACCGGTCCCGTCGAAGACGTGTACCTCACGCTGGTGTCGTCGCCGGGCAACGGCGGCCGCATCACGCTCGGGGTGCGCGTGAACCCGATGATCCTGTGGTTGTGGATCGGCGGCGGGGTGATGGCGCTCGGCACGATCCTGGCGCTGTCGCCGCGGCTGCGGCGCCGGCCGCGCACCCCGGTGCCGGCTGATCCCCAGGTTGAGTTCGACGATCCCGTGCTCGAGGAGCTTCCGGCCGAAGAGGTGCCGGCGTGAAGCACCCGGCACGGTGGGTCGCGCTGGCGGTTGCGGTCGTGGTCGTCGTGCTCGGTGTCGTGCTCGCGCTCAACGTGGGCAACGACCCGCAGATCGAATCGCAGAAGAACCGTCTCGTGGGTCGCGACGCGCCCACGTTCAACCTGCCCACGCTCACCGCCGAGCGCGTCACGCGCGACGGGCTCGCGGGAAAGGCCGTGATCGTGAACTTCTGGAACACGTGGTGCATCCCGTGCCAGAAGGAGCTGCCGTCGCTCAAGGCCTTCTACGACGCGCACGCCGACGATCCCGACTTCGCGATGGTCGGCATCGTCCGGGACGAGCCGAAGAGCAAGGCGGGGATCGAGAACTACGTGCGCGAGCACGGCATGGGCTGGACGATCGCGCTCGACCCCACCGCGAAAGCGGCGCTCGACTTCGGGACGAGAGGCCAGCCGGAGACGTTCGCGATCACACCCGACGGACAGATCGTCGGCTTCCAGCTCGCCGAGGTCAGCGTGTCGAACCTCGAGGAGATGCTTGCCGCCGCGCGCGGCCGGCAGTGATGCGCCGCTGGTGGCCGTGGCTCGCGCTCGCCTTGGTGCTGGCGGTTGTGCTCGCGATCCTGGTGTGGCCGGGCGGCGCACAGACCCCGGCGGCACGCGCGCACGACCTGGCCACTGAGTTGCGGTGCCCGGAGTGCGAGGGCCTGTCCGTGGCCGACAGCAACGCGCCCACCTCGAAAGCGATCCGCGCCGACATCGAGCGGCGCATCGCCGCCGGGCAGAGCGATGCGGAGATCCGGCAGGTCTACGTCGACGACTACGGCGAGGACATTCTGCTCTCCCCCCAGAGCTCCGGCATCGGGTTGATCGTGTGGGTGCTCCCGGTCCTCGTGCTCGCGCTCGGCGCCGCCGGGATCTGGTTCGGCCTCACCCGAGCCCGACGCGAACCACGCCTTCACGCCACAGAAGCCGACGAAGCGCTGGTCGACCGGGAACGCGGAGTCGACGATGAGTGACCGCGAAGAGCTGGAGGCCGAGCGCGACTTCCTGCTCGAGTCGCTCGACGATCTCGAGATCGAGCACGAGAGCGGCGGGATCGACGACGAGTCGTACCGCGAGCTCCACGACGACTACACCGCTCGCGCTGCTGCCACCATCCGCGCGCTCCGCGACGGTGTCGACGCGCGTCCGTCGCCCGCGCCCCCGGTTGCGGCGCGACGCCGGATCGCGATCATCGCGGTGATCGTGGTGTTCGCAGTCGTCGCGGGCGTCGCGCTCGCCTCCGCGCTGGGAGCCCGGCTACCCGGACAGACCGCGTCGGGGAACTCGCAGTCTGCGCAAGAGGATGCCGCCGCCAAGCGACTCAGCCGGACGATCAAGACCCTCGAAGCGAAGGTGAACGCCAGCCCCGACGACTACGACGCGCGACTCGGGCTCGCGCATGCCTACGAGGCCAACGGCGACCTCCGCAACGCGCTCGCACAGTCCGACAACGCGATCACCATCGACCCCAACCGGCCGCAGGCCCACGCCAACGCCGGCCGCCTGCTGTACCTGGCGTCGGAAGCGATCAAGGACAACGACACTCGCGTGCAGTTCGTCACCGAGGCGAGCGCTGCGCTCGACACTGCTCTCGAGAAGGATCCCGAGTACGCCGACGCGTACTACTTCCGCTCGGTGCTCGAGTCCGCGACCTCCCAACTCGACCGCGCGCAGGCCGATCTCCAGACCTACCTCGTGAAGGCGCCGAACGGCCCGTACGCCGACGGCGCTCGCGATTTGCTCGCGCGCGTCACGAGAGCGCTCGAATCGCCGTCGACTACCGTGCCGGATTCCCCGTGACACCCCGAGCAGGAGCATCAGATGGCTGAGCAGCCCGCGTTCGAGATCGACGAGACCAAGACCTACCGCGCGACGATCACCACCGATCGTGGCACGATGGTGCTCGACCTCGACCCGAAGCTCGCGCCCAACACCGTCAACAACTTCGTGACCCTCGCCCGGCAGGGCTACTACGACGGTCTCACGTTCCACCGTGTCGTGCCCGACTTCGTGATCCAGGGCGGATGCCCCGAGGGTTCCGGCACCGGCGGTCCCGGCTACAAGTTCGAGGACGAGCCGGTGAAGAGCGACTACACGCTCGGCGCGGTCGCGATGGCCAACTCCGGGAAGAACACGAACGGCTCGCAGTTCTTCGTGTGCATCGACGACTGCACCCGCAAGCTCGACAAGGCGTACAACCTTTTCGGCTACGTCACCGACGGCATGGACGTCGCCGCGGCCACCCAGGTCGGGGACGTGATGCAGAGCGTCATCATCGAGGAGCGCTGACTGCGGACGCGGGGGCCAGGGGCTGGTTCAGTCCGGCTCGCTCGTTTCCAACAAGCCGGCCGATGTTGCGAGTGCAACCGCGAGTGCGGCTGCCCGTTCGTAGACCGCGTTGAAGTAGTGCTGCGCGACTTCGCCGCTCGGGAACGGCGGCGCCCCCAGGGACTGGATGAGTGCGGTGGGGTGATCGCTGGGTCTGATCACGGTGCCCAGATGGTCCTCGGTGTTCTCGGTTCCCCAGAAGTCGCGTACCGGCGCGCGCCGGCGGCGTTGGTTCGATCGTGCGGGGGCCCTGCGGCGGCGCGGACCGTTCATGCGGCTCGGTCTTCGGACGGCGTCAGATCTTCGGCGAGCACGGTATCGGGTCGAATACCCAGCGCCACGCGGAGCTGCTCGCTGTCGAGGTCGGCGAGCGAGCTCGACTTCGGGAGGACCAGGTTGGCGATGCGGCGCTTGCCGGCTACGACTTCCTCGACCCGCTCGTCGACAGTGCCGGGACAGACCAGCCGATGGCAGATCACCGTGTGGGTCTGGCCGATACGCCAGGCACGGTCGCGCGCTTGGTCCTCGACCGCAGGATTCCACCAGCGGTCGTAGAGCACGACATGGTTGGCAGCAGTGAGGTTCAATCCCGTGCCGCCGGCCTTCAGAGACAACACGAGGGCACCGGGACCAACGCCTGTCTGGAAGTCGCGGATCAGGTGGTCACGCGCAGTGCGCGACAACCCGCCGTGGTAACACGCGACCGGCGTGCCGGTGAGCGCGGTGAGATGTTCCGCGAGCTGTCGGCCCCATTCGGCGAAGTGCGTGAACACCAGGACGCGTTCGCCGGCGGCGAACACCGCTTCGACGATCTCCTCGAGGCGGGCCAACTTGCCCGAGCGCCCGGCGAGCGGGCGGTCGTCTTCCTGATACGCCGAGGGATGGTTGCAGATCTGTTTGAGCGCGGTGATCGCAGCCAGGATCTGACCCTTGCGCGGCTCCTTGCCCTCGGGCAGGTCCGTGCCGAGGACCAGCTTGTCGAGCGCCGCCTGGTACAGGCCGATCTGCTCGGGGGTCATCGCGCAGTGGTCCAGCTCATCGATCCGATCTGGCAACTCCGCCGCGATCGCCGGCTCGGCCTTCGTGCGCCGGAAGACGAGGATCCCGTTGAGGGCTCGCAACGCGTCCTCGGCGGCCGCGCGCGTCGCTTCGCCTTCCCGGGAGAGCGCGGCGATGAACTGCGGTCGGGGGCCGACGAGACCGGGATTCGTGAAGTCGAGGATGGCCCAGAGGTCGCCGAGACCGTTCTCGATGGGCGTGCCGGTCAGCGCGACCCGCGTTCTCGCGGGGATCCGCCGCAGCTGCTGTGCTGTGTCGCTCGCCGCGTTCTTGACGGCCTGGGCTTCGTCGAGGATCACATGGGCCCAAGAGACGGCGGCGATGGCGTCGACGTCTCGCACGGCGGTCCCGTAGGTGGTGATCATCACATCGGAGTCCGCCACTTCGGTGGCGATCTCGTCGACGGAGGCGCGGTTCGCGCCGTGGTGCACGACGACGCGCAGCCCAGGGGTGAAGCGCGCCGCCTCGTTGGCCCAGTTCCCGACGACCGCCGGCGGCGCGATCACCAGCGCCGGATCGTCACAGTCCCGGCCGCGCCGGAGGTGTGCAAGCATCGTCGGTGTCTTCCCCAGGCCCATGTCGAGCGCGAGGCAGCCGCCGATCCCGGCCGAGTCGAGGAAACGGAGCCACGCCAACGCTTCGGCCTGATAGTCGCGCAGCTCACCGACGAAGCCACTCGGGGTGCCGACCGGTTCGGCCGACAGGTTGGCCGCGGACGCCAGCAGATCGGCGGCCCAGCCCCCACCTTCGACGGAGATGCCACCCGCGAGCGGCGAGCCCTCGAGACCCAGCGCGAGGCGGAGCATTTCGGCACCCGACAGTTGCGTCGTGGGGGGG
>JBBDHW010000068.1:4781-57292 GCA_040880805.1 Acidimicrobiia bacterium
CGCTCAGCGAGCGCGGCCGCCGCGGCGTCCAGGTCGGCTCGATCGATCGCGACCCACCGTCCGCCGGAGCGGATCAACGGCCGCGCTTCCTTCGCCAGCCGCGCGATGTCGGTAGCCGTGAGCTCGACGTCGCCGAAGAGTGCCGACCACCGCACGTTGGCGAGTTGGCTCGCGCCAACTGCCGATGTCGCCGAAGTGTCGGCGAACACTCGCAGCATCGGCGCCGGTCGATGCCGCGACAGCTCCGGTATCCGCATGTCGAACCCGGCGACCGCGAGCCGCGGGCCCGTCGTCGCCATCAGCTCCCATGCCTCGTCCTGGCTCAGGATCACCTGGCCGCGGCGAGTGCCGCCGGGGCGCCGCAGCGTCGGCAGCATCCGTTCGAGGCGCGCCATCTCGTCTTCGAGATCGCGCCGATCCGAACCGGCGTTGACGATCGCGTGCTCGATCGGAACCAATTCTCCCTTGGCTCCCGAAGCGAACACCCCGAGATGCCAAACGTCTCCGCGCTCGGGAGGATCGAGCCGGACGATCAGCGCGGTGTGTTCCCGGGTCACCGAGCGGGCCCAATCCTCTGCCCGCGCCACGAGCTCCCCGGCGACACGCAGCGGGGCGTCGAAGGCGCTCCCGTCGAGCCGCGCGAGGAACGCCTCAGTGACGTCGGTCGCGGTGCGAACGTTCGGTGGCGGCGCGGGCACCTCGACCCTACGGGCACTGTCCCGACAGATCGCGTCGACCATGCCGGTGAGGGCAGAGCGAGTCAGGGCCCGAGCGTCGACGCTCGGATCGAGTGCCACAACGCTGCCCGGCATCTCGCGGGCCACATCGTCGAGACGGCCCGCATCGACGAGGGCCGGCATCCAGCGCACCGAGAAGGAGGCAGTGGAGCTGCTCGCGGTTCCACTGCGCCGCCTTCGCCGGCGCAACAACGGAACCATCGCTCCCCGCGCGGTGAGCTCCACCGCCCAGATCGCCACGCGCCCCAACCATCGAACGCTGGGGGCGACATCGTCGCCGACCTGACCGGCTCCGGCAGCGACCAGCCATCCCAAGACCTCGCCGACTGGAGCGGCGAACGCGTCAGCCACGGCACCTCCCGGCAACGAGATCGCCGCGTGGCGGACCCACCCCGACGTGGGCGCACCCGCAGCGGCGAGCAGGGCCATGACCTCATCGCCGTCAGCGGCCGGCGCGCGTGGGCCCCCGCCCCACGCCACCACGCGTCCCGGTTCCCACGACGCCTGCACCTGGACCACTCCGGGCACGGGCGATGTTTCGTCGTCGCGCTCGTCGCGCTCGTCGCCGCGTTCGCCGCCGCGTTCCATGGCGGCGAACCGAACCCACGCCGCCGATAGCCGCTGTTGATCGGATTGCGCGTCCGCGAACACCTGATCGCGTTCCTCTCCCCGGAGCGATCGAGCGGTGGCAACATGCTCCTCCGCGTCGCGAACCAAGCGCAGCAGCGCAGCGCGCCACCCTGGTCGATCGGCTTCGAGGACTGCGAGTTGCTCGGCTGTGGCCTCGCCGTCAGCCTCCGCTTCGACATACAGGTCGAACTGCCAGGAAGCGACCGGGGCGGGCGCTGACAACCGATTCACCAGCTCATCGCTTGGAACGTCGACGATGACCGTCGACGGAGCTCAACGTCACGAATCGATCCGAACATCATCTCCGTTCGTCGGGCGATACCACGGAGGACACCCCACGTGTCCTCGAAGAAGAACGGGCTGCAGCTCCAGTTGTGGAACTGCTCCTGGACCGTGCCCGCACAGCGACCCGGACCACCGGCCTCGCGGCCTCGCGCGAGGCGGCCGTGACAACCAGGATAGGCGACGAAAGCGATTCGGTCACACCATGATCCGGTCGCGCGTACCGTGCACGCATGGGTGACCTCGGTCTCTTCGGGCCCGACAGCGTGGCGTGGCACATCCACGCCGACCCGGTGATGCTCGTCGGGGGGATGCGCGCGCTGCTCGTGCAGGCGCTCGAACCGCGTGCCATGGCGGCGGTCGACCAGCACGGCAAGTTCCGCGAGGACCCATGGGGTCGGCTCGAACGCACCACGAGTTTCGTGATGAACACGATCTACGGCGACACTTCCGCTGCGGAAGCCGCCTGTGATCGGGTCCGCAAGGTTCACGCGCGCATCCACGGCATCGATCCGGTCACGGGTCAGGCCTACGCCGGCAACGACCCCGATCTGCTGCTCTGGATCCACGCGGTCGAACTCGAGTCGTTCGTGCTCGTGTACCGCATGTACGCAGGACGGCTGTCGGAAGAAGACGCGGACCGCTATGTGGTCGAGATGGCGCGCGTCGCCGAGATGGTGGAGCTACCGGCGCAGATGGCGCCTCAGTCGATGGGTGAGGTGCGCGAGTACCTGAGGTCGGTGCGCCCCACGTTGCAAGTCACGCCGGCTGCGTTCGACGGCCTGCGCGTGGTGCTGTTCCCGCCGATGCAGCTCGCCTACCGCCCGCTGTGGGCCATCCCCACCACGGCTGCGATCGCGATCCTGCCGCGGTACGCGCGCCGCATGTACCGGCTGCCGTGGATACCGGGCGCGGGGCTGCCGGTGAGGGCGGCGATGTACCCGCTCAGTCGGGCGCTGAACTGGGTGACCCCGACTCCACCGATTGTGCGCGCGGCGCACGAACGCGTCGCCGCCTGACGAACCACGCGACCGCGCCGCCGATCAAGGCCAGCACCAAGATCACCGCCAGCACCTCGTTGGGTACGTCGAGCAGCTTCAGCCCCGACAACACCAGAACGAGTGCGAGCACGGGGCGGATGAACCCGTCGGGCGCACGGGACGACACGTGCGCACCGAGGATCACCCCCGGGATGCTCCCGAGCAGCAGCGACCCGGTCAGGCCGAGCACGAAGTCGCCCCAGATGATGTGACCGATCGCGGCGGCGGTGACGAGCGGCACCGCCTGCACGAGGTCGGTGCCGACGAGCTCCCTCGACGAGAGCATCGGGTAGAGCAGCATCATCGCGACGATCATCAGCGAGCCCGATCCCACCGATGTCATCCCGACGACGACGCCGCCGAAGAACCCGACGAGCAGCGTCGGGACCTGCCGCACCGGCACGCGCTGCGCGGCGGTGCCTTCGAGGGTGCCGGTGCGGTGACGCGAGATGTAGCTACGCACGACCATCGCGGCGGCGGCGATCAGCAGCACGACGCCGAGGATCACCTTGATGGTGTCGCCGACGTCGTTGCCGAGGTGAGAGATCACGTACGAGCCGAGCAGTGCACCAGGCACGGAGCCGAGCATGAGCCAGCGCACGAGACCCATGTGCACGGTGCCGCGCCGGAAGTGGATGCCGCCGCCGATCGGCTTCATCACCACCGCGGCCACCAGGTCGCTCGACACCGCGGCGAGCGGCTCGATGCCGAACCCGATGACGAGGATCGGCGTCATGAGCGCGCCCCCACCCATGCCCGTGAGGCCGACGACGAAGCCGACGATCAGGCCCGCGAGCGCGATGCCGAGATCGATGTCCACGGCCGTGGGCCTCTAAAAGACTAATCCGACTGACAAGATGAACAATGTAGGGTTCGCGAGCTATGAACGTCAAGGCCAAGACCGACTACGCGGTACGGGCGGTGGCCGAGCTGGGCGCAGCCGACGGCGCGCTCGTGAAAGCCGACCGCATTGCCGAGGCGCAGGGCATTCCCCGACACTTCCTCGACAACATCCTCAACGACCTGCGGCGCGCCGGGATCGTGAGCACTCAGCGCGGCGCCGAGGGCGGCTCGCGGCTCGCGCGTCCGGCGAAAGACATCACGCTCGCCGACGTGATGCGCGCGATGGAAGGTCCGCTCGCGGCGGTGCGCGACGTGCGCCCCGAGAACCTCGCCTACGACGGCGCGGCCGAATCGCTGCCGCAGGTGTGGGTCGCGGTGCGCGCCGCGTTGCGCAACGTCCTCGAGTGCGTCACCGTGGCCGACGTCGTCGCGGGGACACTCCCGCGCTCGGTCGAGAGACTTCTCGACGACCCCGAAGCATGGAAGCCCCACTGATCCACGGCAGACTGACGCATGGACCAAAACGAATGGAACGAGCGCTACCGCGCGACGGAGTTGGTCTGGTCGGCCGAACCCAATCGCTTCGTCGTAGCCGAAGTCGCCGACTTGGAGCCCGGCCGCGTCCTTGATCTGGCAGCAGGGGAGGGACGGAACGCGATTTGGCTTGCCGAGCAGGGCTGGCGGGCAGCCGCCATCGACTATTCGGACGTTGCGCTCGACAAGGCCCGGGATCTGGCGGCCAGGCGTGGCGTCGAGATCGACACCGCGCTCGAGGACGTGACCCGTTTCCGTCCAAGTCCCGGCGCCTACGACCTCGTGCTGGTCGCGTACTTGCAGCTCCCCGAGCCCGATCGTTCGGCGGCACTGCGGCGCGCGGTCGACGCCGTTGCGCCCGGTGGCACGCTGCTCGTGATCGCCCACGACGAATCGAACGTCGAACGCGGGTACGGCGGCCCCAAGGACCCGGCGGTGCTCGCGTCTCCTGACGAGGTCGCCTCGATCGTGTCCGAGCTCGAGGTCGTCAAAGCCGAGCGGGTCGAGCGCGCGGTCGACACCCCCGATGGTCCGCGTGTCGCGATCGACCATGTCGTCCGTGCCCGCCGGCCCGCCTGACGGCGAACGACGCGTGCACGGCCGTGCGGAGCGCCTCCTCGACCGGACCGATCGAGCCACGCGCGGCGTAGCCTGAGGGTGGCACGTGCAAGCTGCGACGGCTTGCCCACTGAGTAGCGAACGAGGAGCTCGTCATGGCGGAGAGCGTCGGGCCTACCACGCCCATCGAGCTCGTCGAGGCGGTGTACGCACGGTTCCCCAAGGCGTTGGGCGACGCCCGCCGGCGCCTCGAACGCCCGCTGACCTTCGCCGAGAAGGTGCTGTTCGCCCACGCCGACGACCCCGCCACCGTCGGCATCGACCGCGGCGTCGACTACGCCGACTACCGGCCCGACCGCGTCGCGATGCAGGACGCCACCGCGCAGATGGCGCTGCTCCAGTTCATGACCGCAGGCCTGCCGCGCGTGCAGGTGCCCACCACGGTGCATTGCGACCACCTCATCCAGGCTCGCGTGGGCGCCGACATCGATCTCCGCAGCGCGCTCGACGTGAACTCCGAGGTGTACGAGTTCCTCCGTACCGTGTCGGCGAAGTACGGCGCCGGGTTCTGGAAGCCGGGCTCCGGCATCATCCACCAGGTCGTCCTCGAGCAGTACGCGTTCCCCGGCGGGATGATGATCGGCACCGACAGCCACACGCCCAACGCGGGTGGCCTCGGCATGGTCGCCATCGGTGTCGGGGGCGCCGACGCCGTCGATGTGATGGCCGGTTGGCCGTTCAACACGCGCGTCCCGCACCTCATCGGCGTGCACCTCCACGGGGCGCTGTCGGGCTGGGCCGCGTCGAAGGACATCATCCTCGCGGTCGCCGGCATCCTCACCGTGAAGGGCGGCACCGACGCGATCGTCGAGTACTTCGGCGAGGGTGCGGAATCGATCTCCGCCACCGGCAAGGCCACGATCTGCAATATGGGTGCGGAGATCGGCGCGACCTGCTCGCTGTTCGGCTACGACGCGCAGTCGGCCGCGTACCTGAAGGCCACCGGACGCGAGGCGATCGCCGATCTTGCCGACGCGCACGCCGAACACCTCCGGATCGACCGCGAAGTACTCGCCGACCCCGAGCGGTTCTTCGACCGCGTGATCGACATCGACCTCGACGAGCTCGGGCCGCACCTCGTGGGTCCGCATACGCCCGATCTCGATCGTCCGATCGCCGACGTCGGCAAGGCCGCGCGCGAGGAGGGCTACCCGGTCGACATCCGGTACGCACTCGTCGGTTCGTGCACGAACTCTTCGTACGAAGACATCGGGCGCGCTGCGCACGTCGCGCGGCAGGCGCACGCGGCGGGGCTCACGGTGAAGTCGCCGCTGCTCATCACGCCGGGGTCGGAGCAGGTGCGCGCGACCATCGAGCGCGACGGCCTCCTCGACGACCTCGAAGCGATCGGCGCCACCGTGCTCGCGAACGCGTGCGGCCCCTGCATCGGCCAGTGGCAACGCGACGACATCGAGAAGGGTGAACGCAACACGATCGTGTCGTCGTTCAACCGCAACTTCCCGGCTCGGAACGACGGCAACGCGGCCACGCTGTCGTTCATCGGCTCGCCTGAGACCGTCACTGCGATGGCGTTGACGGGAAGACTCGATGTCGATTTCGTGCACGAGCCACTCGAGTCGCCCGACGGCACGTTGGTGCTGCTCGAGCCGCCGGTGGCCGACCGGCTGCCGGCGAAAGGATTCGATCCCGGCGAGTCGGGCTTCAGCGCGCCCGCCGACGACTCCACTACCGTCGAGGTCTTCGTGAATCCCGACTCGGAACGGCTCGAGCTCCTCGAGCCCTTCCTGCCGTGGAACGGGCGCGACTTCACCGGCGTACGGGTGCTGGCGAAGGCCGCAGGTAAGTGCACGACCGACCACATCTCACCGGCGGGCCCGTGGCTCCGGTACCGAGGCCACCTCACGAACATCTCCGGAAACCTGTTCAGCGGTGTGAACAACGCGTTCGCACTCGATGCGGCCGGCATGGGCATCGACGCGCGCGACGGGTCCGTGAGGCCGTTGCCCGACCTCGCGCGCGAATACAAGGAAGCGGGAATCTCGTGGATCGTCATCGGCGACGAGAACTACGGCGAGGGATCGTCGCGTGAGCACGCGGCGATGGAGCCGCGGTTCATGAACGGTATGGCCACGATCGTGCGGTCGTTCGCGCGCATCGCGGAGGTGAACCTCAAGAAGCAGGGCATGCTCGCGCTCACGTTCGCCAACGTCGACGACTACGAGCGCGTGCTCGCCGAAGACGTGGTCGACATCGTGGGCCTCGCCGAGCTCGCGCCAGGGAAGCCGGTGAAGGTCGTGCTGCACCACGCCAACGGCACCACCGACGAGATCTCCACCACGCACACGATGTCCGACGAGCACATCGCGTGGTTCCGCGCCGGCTCGGCGCTCAACGTGCTGCGCGGAGGTTGAGCACTTCGACGTCGTACGGCTCGAATGCTCGGTCGATCGTGACGATCGTGAGGTCTTCGGCTCGAGCCTGCGCGATCAGCAGGCGGTCGAAGGGGTCGCCGTGATGACGAGGAAGCGCGCCCGCGGCCACGGCATGTTCGAGCGTGATCGCCAACGCGCCGATCCTGTCGTTCGCGAGCTCTTCCTGCAGATTGTCCGGCGTGCGGAGCTTTCCTTGCGCGTGCTTGATCGACATCTCCCAGGCAGTTGCCGCGCTCACCAGCACGTTGTTCGCGGGCTCCGCGATCGCCACACGAGCCTGCGTCGGGATCCGGGTTGGATCGTCGAGCCACCAGATCGCGACGTGGGTGTCGAGCAGCAGGTTCACTCGTCGCCGCCGTAGAACATGCGCTCGATCTCCGCGTCGTATTCGTCGAAGTCGGGAGCGATCCACACCCTGCCCTTCCATTGGCCGCCTTCGCGCGACTTCTTCGTCTGACCGACGGGAACGAGGCGAACTTGTGGCACGCCTGCTCGCGCGATCACGATCTCCTCGCCCGCTGCGGCGCGCTCGACCAGTCGGGAGAGGTGTGTCTTGGCCGCGTGCATGTTGACTTGCATCCGATGAGCTTAGTCTAGTGAGCTAGGGTGAAATGGTAGAAATCGCTCTCTTCGACCTCGACGGGGTCGTCCGCCGGTTTCCCGGACACGCCCAGTGGCCCGAGGTGCCCGCGGTCGCCTTCGCGCCCGGGCTCCTCGACGAGGCCGTCACCGGGAAGATCACCGACGAGGAGTGGCGGGCCGAGGTGCTGCGACGGCTCGGCCATGAGTCGGCCGCGGCGGTGGCGGCGTGGTCGGAGTCGTGCGGCGAGGTGAACGACGCGGTGCTCGAACTCGTACGCGACGTTCGGGTGCGCATGCCGGTGGGGCTGCTCACGAACGGGACCACACGCCTGCGCGCGGACCTCGATCGGCTCGGTATCGCCCACGAGTTCGACGCGGTCTTCAACTCGTGCGACCTCGGCGTCGCCAAGCCCGACCCGGCCGTGTACGAGCTCGTGTGCGAGCGTCTCGACGTACCACCTCCGTCGGTGTTCTTCGTCGACGACTCGCCCGGCCACGTCGACGCCGCACGCGACGTCGGGTTCCGCGCGGTGCTGTTCGTCGATGCCGTGCTGCTGCGCGACGTGCTGCGCGACGAAGGCCTCGTGGACTAACGAACGCTCGCGGTTCGTTACCCGACGCGCTCGAGTGCAATCACGGGGATCTTCCGAGTCGTCTTCCTCTGGTACTCGCCGAACTGCGGGAACCGCTCCGCGATCCGCGCGTAGAGCTCGTCGTGCTGGTCGTCGGGCACGACCGACGCCTTCGCGTCATAGGACTCACCACTGTGCTCGACGTTGACGGTGGGATTCGCGACCAGGTTGTGGAACCACGCCGGATGTGCGGGCGCGCCGCCCTTCGACGCGATCACGTAGATGCGCCCGTCGTCGTCGAAGACCGCGAGCGGCGAGACGCGCTTGCGCCCGCTCTTTGCCCCGGTGGTGGTGAGGAGGAGCAACGATGCGGGCCCGAACTCGAGTCGGCCTCCGTTCGCGCGGAACTGCTCGATCATCTGGTCATTGAAGTCGTTGATGTTGGTCATCGGGTGACTGCCTTCAGTTGAGTATCGGTGGGTTCCGCGCAGCAGAACCAGCTCTCGGTGAGGCGGGGCCGATCGGTGACGCAGCCCACCAGGCTGACCGGAGGGATCCCAACCGTGTCGCGCACACGCGCGTATGTATCGGTGATCGGCTCGGCGCGCTCGACGCTCTCCTCGACGAGTGCCGCGAGTTTGCGCTGCAGCTCGTCCATGCCGGAATCCGCGGGCGTCCACTCGTAGGTGAGCCGCGCCGGATCCCACGGGCCGAGCCGGGGCGCGAGGTCGGGGTGACCAAGTAGGAGCGAGCCCTCGGGAAGCAGCAGCCGGATCGTGTACTGCACTGGATCGACGCTGCCGACCAGCTCGTTGTCGTACACGAAGTCGAGGAGAGCTGCGATGTCGGCGCGCGTTGTCCACGGCGTGAAGGGCAGGAACGACGGCCGGACGTCGATGCCGTGCGCGCGCAGCAGCTCGACTGCCTGTGCCTCGTCGGCCGCAGTGTGACCCTTGTCGAGCCGCTCGAGGGTGTCGTTGTTCAGCGACTCGAACGCGGAGACCACGAAGAGACATCCGGCATCGCGGAGCTCGGGTAGGAGATCAGCGTGCCGCAGCACGTGTTCGACTTTGGTGGTGCAGTCGAACGTGAGCTGCGGGAACCGCTCGTGCATGGCGCGCACCACGCGCATGGAGTGGTGCGGCGCGTTGAGGAAGTCGGGGTCGCCGAAGGTGATGTGCTGCGCGCCTGCATCGACCACCTGCTCGATGTCGGCGAGCACGGCGTCGTCGGCGACGAGGCGAACCCGGCCGTCGTAGACGACCGGTACCGGGCAATGGCGGCAGCGGTGCGCGCAACCGCGGCTCGCCTCCACGGAGCCGACGAGCCGCATCTCGTTGCCGACTGCGAGCCGCACGTAGCGGTCGAGCGGCGGGAGCAGTTCGCGTGCCGGCAGCGCGGGAGCGACTCGGCCGAGCTGCACCGGCGTACCGGCGGGCTCGCCTTCGACCCACGCCACGAGCGCGTCGTCGTATTCACCCGCGATCACACGGTCGGTCACGTCGTCGCACATGCCGGCGTAGAGGCCGTAGCAACAGGTGGGCTTGGCGATGGTCATCGCGAGCTCTCGGGCCAGGCGGGTGGCGGTGTGCATCGGCACCGAGAACGCGACCCGATCGGCCCACTCGGCGAGCGCGGGGTCCCACGGATCGACCGACGTGTCGAGCACGCGCACGTCGTGGCCCTGTTCGCGCAGGCGCGTCGCGGGCCTCGCGAGGTTGGCCGGTTGCTGACCGAGCTCGTAGGTGGCGACGAGGAGCACGCGCACAGTGGTCACGCTCCGCGTCGGATGCTGCCCGGGCGGATGCGATACGTACAGCGGCGCCCGTCGGCGAGGAGGTGCTCGGTTCGCTCGACGGTGACGTCGTCGCCGAGCGCCTTGCCGAACAACCGCAGCTCGGCGCTGCAGAACCCGAGGCACGACTTCGCGGCGTCGCAGATCGGGCAGTGGTGTTCGATCAGAAGGTATCCGCCGTCGTCGTCGACGACCTCGGCCATGTAGCCCTCCGCGGTGCGCTGCGCGGCGAGCGCGACGACGCGCGGCCGCAACGACGATCCTGAAGCGCGCAGCACCTCGCGGTACGTGCGGAGCTGCTCGTCGGTCCGGGCGTCGATCACACGCGTGAGCCCGTCCTCGCCGAGTGCGTCGCGGATCGCGTCGACGAGCTGCACGGTGAGCTCGCCGTGGCGATCGGGGAACAGGCGATGGCCGTCGTCGGTGACCGACCACCGCGCCGCTGGCCGCCCCGGCCGTTCGGCCGCAGTGGCGTTGGCGGCGACGATGCCCTCGGCCTCGAGCGCGGCAAGGTGCTGACGTACCGCGGCTTCGGTGAGGCCGAGTTCCGCCGCGAGTCCGGCTGCGGTGGCGGGCTCCTCGAGCTTGAGGATCTCGAGCACCCGTTGGCGCGCCGGGGTGATGCGGACGTCGGTCACGGCAGGGAGGGTATCGCGTTTCGCAAGGATTCCCTTGACAAACTCGCGTGCGAGGGCGCAGAGTATCGCAAGCAGTCACTTCCGTTATTCGCCTACCGCCGGTTCGGAGGCAGCATGAGCGTGCACGCGGGATCGCTGGAGGAGCTCCGCAAGACCGGGCGGCTCCTCACGAAGGTCGGCTCCTGGCCGGTGGTGGTGTTCTGGGACGAAGACCGCGCGTACGCGATCGAGGACCGGTGCCCGCACATGGGATTCCCCTTGCACCAGGGCACGGTCGAGTGCGGGCTCGTCACCTGTCACTGGCACAACGCGCGTTTCGATCTCGCGAGTGGCTGCACGCTCGATCCGTTCGCCGACGACGCACGCGGCTTCGATGTCACCATCGACGGTGACGACGTCCTCGTCGACGCTCGCGACACCGGCGATCCCGTACGGCACCTTCGCCGCCGGTTGGAGCAGGGTCTCGAAGACGGCCTCACGCTGGTGATGGCGAAGTCCGTCCTCGGTCTCCTCGAAGCCGGTGTTCCACCGTCCGACATCGTGCGCGTCGGGCTCGACTTCGGCACGCGGTACCGCGCGGGCGGCTGGGGTGCGGGGCTCACAGTGCTGGTCGCGATGGCCAACCTGCTCCCGCATCTCGACGAGGCCGACCGTGCGCTCGCGCTCACGCACGGCCTCGTGTTCGTGTCGCGCGACACGAGCAACCAGCCGCCGCGCTTCGCGCTCGACCCGCTCGACGACGGCGTCGACTCGACGCGCCTCGGCGAGTGGTACCGCCGGTTCGTGGAGACCCGGTCGTCCGACGCGGCGGAGCGTTCGCTCGCCACCGCGATCGCGTCGGCGGCGGGCGACGAGGTCGAGGAGATGATGTTCGCCGCCGTTACCGACCACGTGTTCATCGACGGCGGGCACACGATCGACTTCACGAACAAGGCGTTCGAGGCGCTCGGCTACGTCGGTCCCGACGCGGCAGCGACGGTGCTGCCCACGCTCGTGCGTGAGACCGCCGCGGCATCCCGCTCCGAGGAGGGGAGCGAGTGGCGCCACCCCCACAACCTCGCGACGCTCGTGCAACGTGCGAACGAGCGCCTGCCGCAGGCCTGGGCCGAGGGTGAGGCGCAGCGCGGCGAGTCGGGCGACCATGACGTCGCCGACCTCGGGTGGGAGCTCCTCACCGACGACCCCGACGCCGTGGTCGACGCGCTCTTGAGCTCGATGGCGCGCGGTGCCACCGCCGAGCAACTCGGGCGTGCGCTCGCGTTCGCCGCTTCACTGCGCATCGTGCGCTTCCACACCCAGAACGACCACGGCGATTGGAACGCCGTGCACCACGCGTTCACCGCCGCGAACGGGTTGCACCAGGCGCTGCGACGCAACCCAACGCCGGAGCTCCTGCGCGGCCTGGTGCACGGCGCGCTGCGCGTCTACCTCGACCGGTTCCTCAACGTTCCGGCGGCGCGCCTTCCGACCGGCATGTCCACCGGCACCGAGGGCGACCTCGCCGAGCTCGAGGCGTGCTGGGATGTCCAGGGCGGTGTCAACGAAGCCGGCGGGATCGCCTATGGCTACCTGAAGGCGGGCGGTGACCCCGCAGGGCTCATCGCAACTCTGGGACACGCGCTGCTGCGCGAAGACTGCGGCTTCCACTGGTACCAGGTGATGGAGGCGGGGGTTCGACAGTACGAGGCGTGGCCGCGCGGGTCGGAGGAAGGGATCCTCGTGCTCACCGCGCTCGCGCGGTTCCTCGCGGCGCACACGCCGACACGGCGTGAGATGTCGCGTGTCGTCGACATCGCGGCGCGGCTGCGCCGCGGTGAGGAGCTCTACGAGGAGAGCTCCACGTCGAGCGCGGCGTAACCCGCGCGGAGCGCGGTTTCCACCTGCTCCGGGCGCTCCGCGCGCGCGAAGAGGAAGCCGAGGTAGCGGTCGCCCTCGGGGAGCGGTACCACGCGGCGTCCGCGCGGCACCGTGATCTCGAGCCCCGTGATACCGGCCACCGCGCGCGCATCGTCCTGCCCGCGCACTACTTCGAGCACGCCCGCGCGCGAGATGGGCAGCATCATCACGCCCGACGCGGCGCGCTCGCGTTCGAGATCGTCGAGCGGCAGTCCGAGCGCGTGGCGCAGGATCAGCTCCTCGAGCGCGATGCCCGCGCCGAAGCGCAGCGTGCGCGCGCACAACCCGCCGATCGAACGCGCCGCGATCTCGACGACCCACCTGCGATCGCCCGCGATGCGGATCTCGGCGTGGATCGGTCCGCCCGTGAGACCGATGGCGCGCGCGGCGCGCGCGGTGAGGTCGCTCACTGCTGCGAGTGTCTCCGGAGACAGGCGTGACGGCGTGACGTAGATGGTTTCTTCGAAATACGGGCCCTCGAGCGGGTCGGGCTTGTCGAATATCGCCAGGATCTCGACGCGCTCCGGGTCGAGGACCAGTCCTTCGACCGCGACCTCCACGCCCGGTACGTACTCCTCCACGAGCAGCGGCCCGTCGACGATCGCGCGAATGCGCTCGGCCGCGACGGTCGCGGCCACCACGTCGTCGGCTCGGATCACGCCCCGGCTGGCCGAGAGGCCGACCGGCTTCAGCACGCACGGGAACCCGATGTCCTCCGCTGCGTCAGCGATGCGCGAGAGACGCTCGACGACCCGGAACCGGGGCTGAGGGATCCCCGCCCGGGCAAGGGCGTCGCGCATCACCGACTTGTCTCGAGTCGCCGAGACCGCGGCGGGGTCGTTGTGCGGCAATCCGAGCCGCTCCCCTGCTGCTGCTGCCACTTCCACGCCTTGGTCGTCGACCGCCACCACCGCGGCGATGGGCGAGCGCCCGTGGAGCGCGACGATGGCGTCGACCGCGGCGACGATGTCCGACAGCGGCACCACGACGGCCCGGTCGCCCATATCGCCCGCCATCGCTTGCGGCTCCTCGGAGCCCACGACGACCTCGACCCCGAGCCGCGTGGCGGCTCGGACGAAATCGCTCGCCCGGTAGGTCGACGTGGGAAGCAGGAGAAGAACGCGAGTCACGGACCTATCATGGCGCGCATGACGTCCGAAACTGCGAGCCCGATCCTCACCGTCACCGACGACGCGCTGGCCAAGGTGCTCGATGTGCGCGCGGCAGAGTCCGATCCCGAGTCCCTCGTGTTGTGGGTCGAGGTGAGCGGGCAGCAGGCCGGCGCCTACACGTACCTCATGGAGTTCCGCACCGAGTCCGAGCTCGACGACGACGTCGCCATCCAGCACCACGACGACGTGTCGGTCGCGATCCCTGCCGACAGCGTCGACTCGTTGCGAGGCGCCACGCTGGAGCTGAGCGGTGGCGGCATGGTCATGCAGAACCCCAACCGCCCCGCGCCGGTCACACCGTTCTCACCCGCTGTCGATCCCAACCGCCCGCACGCCGACCTGTCGGGCGAGGTCTCCCAGCGTGTCATGCAGGTGCTCGAGCAGGAGATCAATCCCGCGATCGCCGCGCACGGTGGGCAAGCGGAGCTCGTCGCCGTCGAAGGCTCGATCGCGTACCTGCGCCTGTCGGGTGGCTGCCAGGGCTGCGGCCTCGCGGCGGTCACGCTCAGCCAGGGCATCGAGGTCGCCATCCTCGATTCGGTTCCCGAGATCACCGAAGTGATCGACGTCACCGACCACGCTTCCGGCGCCAACCCCTTCTACGAAGCAGCGAAGAAGTAACTCCACCCTCCAACTTGCGTCGTTCATGGCTGCTCTACGACCCTGAACGACGCCGATTCGGTTTCGGGGCTAGTCGAATCTTCGGGCGTCTTCCGCGGCGTAGAGGGCGACGGTGGTGTCGGCTTCGGCGTGCTGCTTGATCGAGTGGACGATGTTGGGCAGCAGTGACGCGGGGAGCGCGCACGTCATCTCGGTGGGCGGCATGCCCGTACGCACCCGGCTGAGCGCGCACCCCACGCTCGCGGCGGGCACGTGCTCTTCCTTCGCCACCGCGACGATGTGACACTGCGGCTTGCCCTCGATGCGCAAGCCCGGGATCGCGTCGGACAGCACCATGAGCTGACGGCCGGTGACGCGCAGGAACACCACGTCGGGGTCGACCGGCGTGTCCGCGAGCGGCCCGTACGTAACCGCGCCGGGCTTCTTGTGCACCACCGGGATCTGCGGGACAACGTCCATCGTGACCCAACCCGAATCGAGGAGCGCGGCGACGTCGGAGTTGCCCGCCACTTCCTCGAGGGTCTTGAAGCCGTGGGTCACGCTGCCGACGCTGCAGTTGGCGTGATCGTCGGCGACGGTGCTGAAGGTTCGGTCCGCCGCTTTCATCCAGAACACACAGCCCGCGGGCACGCGCCCCGTGCGGCCGTCGGGCAGCGCGTCGGGCATCGGTTCCTCGAACGGCGCGACGCCCTCGAGCGGCGCGTCGGAGAACGTGATTGCGAGCGGCGGGGTCGCGAGGTGCAGCGTGGCGGTGAGCTCGGACGCGAGCTGGGACCAGTTGGTGTCGGCCATGCGGCGGAGCTTACCGAGCGGCGCGGCTCCCGTGTCGAGCCACCTCCGACGCGAGGTCGAGAGGCTGCGAGACCGCGTTCTTCTCGTACTCGCCCCATGCCTCGCGCGGCACGGTCCACAGCACCTCGAACTCGATGCCGTCGATGTCGTGAGCGTAGAGCGACTTGCTCACGCCATGGTCGCTCTCGCCGACCAACGCCCCAATCTCCGAGAGGTGCGCGCGGGCATCCACCAGGTCGTCGATGGTGGGCACCTCCCACGCGAGGTGGTAGAGCCCCACGCGCCCCTGCTCGGGGCCCGGCGCATCGGCGCCGATGGAGAACAGGGCGAGGTCGTGGTGGTTGTCGGACGCGCTGGCACGGAGGAACACCGCGGCCCGACCCATTGCTCCCACCACCTGGAAGTCGAGGGCCTTCTCGTAGAAGTCGGCGGACGCCTGGGCGTCGCGCACATAGAGGACGGCATGGTTGAGTCGCTTGACCGGGATCATTTAAGTTCGCAACCCCCTGAGTCGTTCGACGATTCCCGGGAACGCGCCCAGGAACGCTTGGATGTCGGCTTCGTTGGAGCTCCACCCGACGCTGGCCCGGAGCGAGTGATCGGCGTCGACCCCCATCGCTTCGAGCACGGGCGACGGCTCGAGCGACTCGCTGGAGCACGACGAGCCCGAATGGACCGCCACGCCGTGCTGATCGAGCGCGAGGAGGATGGGCTCGGCCTCGACACCACCGACGCCGAGGCACACGAGGTGGGGCAGGCAGGCGTCGGGGTCGCCGAAGCGCTCGACGTCGGCGACGGCGGCGAGCGTCTCCTTCGCGAGGCGGCCCGTCAACGCCCGTGCCGCGTCGGCCTCCTGCTCGAGGGTGTCGCCTGCCAGCTCCCCGGCGGCCGCGCCGAAGCCGACGATCGCGGGCACGTCCTCGATCCCGCCGCGGCGCGCGCGTTCCTGCGCACCGCCGACCACGAACGGAGGGAACCGGAGCCCACGCCGGACGAGGAGCGCGGCTGCGCCCTTCGGACCACCGAGCTTGTGCCCGGTGACCGAGCACAGGTCGGCGCCGAGCGCAGCGAAGTCGAGCGGCATGTGACCGACGGCGGCGCACGCGTCGACGTGCACAACCACACCGCGCTCGCGCGCTCCGGCGACGATCTCGGCCGCGGGCTGTACCGTGCCTACTTCGTGGTTGGCGAACTGCACCGACACGAGTGCGGTGTCGGGACGGATCGCGTGGAGCACCTCACCTGCACCGAAGCGACCGGTGCGGTCGACACCAACGAGCGTGACCTCGGTACTTGGACCACGCGAGCACGCTTCGAGCACCGCGGAGTGCTCCACCGCGGTGGTCACGACGTGTCCGCCGCCGTGGCGTGTCAACGCACCCCACACCGCGGTGTTCACCGCTTCGGTTCCGCTCGACGTGAACACCACCTCGCGCGGGCGTGCGCCGAAGAGCGCGGCGACACATTCGCGCGCGTCTTCGATCGCGACACGCGTGATACGTCCCTCCGCGTGCAGACGGCCGGGATCGGCGGGATGTTCGCGGAGGAACGGAAGCATCGCTTCGACCGCTGCGGGACGGAGCGGCGAGGACGACGCGTGGTCGAGGTAGGCGCGTGGCACGTCAGACGCGCGCGACGCAGTGGTCGTCACCGTCGGGCCGACTCGTCTCGAACCGGGGCGACGTCTCGCCGTAGAGACCGGAGAGCATGCCGCGGATCATTCCACGGTCGAGCGCGCACACGACGTGCGGGTACCGCTGCGCGGTCTCGCCGAATGGGCAGCACTCCGACACGATCGCGAGACTCCCGCCGCGCGCCTCGGTGTGCGCGTCGAACCCATGCGCGGTGAGTGCGTCGGCGACGGCGCCGAGCGCGGCCTGCACCGAGCGATGGCCCTCGGTGGGGTCCATGCGCGCCGCGAGCTCACGCCCGTACTGGAAGCCCACCTGGTCGGCGAGAGCCTCTGCCTGCTCGGGCCCGAGCGCGTCGAGTGCGCCGGCGAGCAGGCCGCCGAGGAGGTCGTCGTGTTTCAGGGGGAGCGCGAGGGTGGCGTCGAGTAGACCGGCGCAGTAGCGCTTCGAGGGACGGCCGGCGGCGCGGGCGCTGCCGTCGTCGGGTGCGCGCGCGATCTCGACCACGAGGTAGCCGCCGCCCGTGAGCTTCTCGAGGTGGTGGCGCGCCACGTTGGGGTGCAACTCGAAGCGCTCGGCGACCTCGCCCGCGGTGACGCCGTCGGCGGAGTCGCGTGCGAAGAGGTAGATCTCGCGCCGGGTGGGGTCACCGAATGCGTCTGTGACCGCACTGATGACGGAGTTGAACTCGTCGGGGCTCAGACCTTCTCGAGTCGGATCGGCCTCGGCGGTCACGGCGGGTATTCTACCTATCTCGGTAGTGGAAATCCGCCGAGGCTGAGGAGATGGGAATGGCGGCGCTCGACGCAGAGGTCCGGGCCGCCTTGTCCGAGGTGGAGGAACCCGAGCTCCGGCGGTCCGTGGCCGACCTCGGCATGGTTCACCAGGTGGCCGTCGACGGCCGCAAGGTCAGGGTGACCCTCGC
Source organism: Acidimicrobiia bacterium (assembly GCA_040880805.1). NCBI lineage: Bacteria > Bacillati > Actinomycetota > Acidimicrobiia > Acidimicrobiia bacterium. The sequence goes on from JBBDHW010000068.1 coordinate 22,483, forward strand.
GCTTCCCCTCCCCGGTGACGACACCCGCGCCGAGCTCAGCCGGCGGGTCCTCGACGCGGTGGCGGCGGTGCCGGGCGTCGACCGGGTCGATGTCGATCTCCGCGACATGGACGACGACGAGCTGCGCGCGGTCGCCGGCATCCTCAAGGGGATCAGACCGAATCCACTCCAGGTCCTCGACGCGACGCAGGCGGCGGCCCCGCGTTCCCCCGAACCGCGCCCCAACCCGTTCACCGACGCGCGCACGCGCGTGCTCGCGATCGCGTCGGGGAAAGGGGGCGTGGGGAAGTCGTCGGTCACCACCAACCTCTCGATCGCGCTCGCGCAGCACGGCAAGCGTGTCGCCGCCGTCGACGCCGACGTGTGGGGCTTCTCGATGCCGCGCATGCTCGGGATCGCACGGCCACCCGGTTTGATCGACGACGTCATCGTGCCGCCCGAGCGGTACGGCGTGCGGCTCATCTCGATGGGCTTCTTCGCGCGCGAGGACCAAGCGGTGATCTGGCGCGGCCCGATGTTGCACAAGGCGCTCGAGCAGTTCCTCACCGACGTCTACTGGGGCGACACCGACTACCTCCTGATCGACATGCCACCCGGCACCGGCGATGTGCCGCTCTCGATCTCGCAGTTCCTCCCCCGCGCCGAGGTGATCGTGGTCACCACTCCCCAGCCGGCCGCGCAACGCGTGGCGCAGCGCGCGGCGGCGATGGCGGAGAAGGTCGACCTCGACGTGATCGGCGTGATCGAGAACATGTCGTGGTTCCGCGGTGACGACGGCACGCGCTACGAGCTGTTCGGCGCGGGTGGTGGGCAGGAGCTCGCCGACCAACTCGGCGTTCCGCTGCTCGGTCGGGTGCCGCTCGTGCCCGCGCTGCGCGAAGGCGGCGACGAGGGTCGGCCGATCGTGGTCGCGCGCCCCGACGACGAAGCCGCGCAGGTGTTCCGCGCCATCGCCGAACAGCTCGACACCGCCCTCGCCCCGCGGCGTATCTACAACCCGGAGCTGCGGCTCAGCTAGCGTCGCGGCGTTCCGGAGCCGAGCTCTGCGCGAGCTGGAGGGTACGCTCGGCCCACACGCCGATCTCGAACGACTGCCGCAGGGCCGCTTCGTTCGCGAGGCCGGCGACGACGCGGATGCCGAGCTCGCAGTCGTCGGGATCCTCGCTGTCGAGGCTCCAGGCCACCGCAGCCCGCACGTTGTCGAGTTCGTCGAGGAAGCGAGCTCGCCAGACGAGCTCCGCAGGCCCGAGGATTTCCGCACCGGCCTGTTCGGCAAACTCGGCGTAGTGCTCGGCGTGCCGGCGGCGCCAGACGTCGGGGTCGCCGAGGTCGTCGAGGCGATCGCGCGCGTACTGGCGTAGCGTCTCGAGCTGCCGATACCGGGTCGATCCGTCGGCGGCCTCGTCGGACGTGAGCATCGACTTCGCCACGAGACTGCCGAGCACGTCGATCACGTTCCGGGCGTCGATGCCGTCGCCCGGAACCACCGCCGTCGCATCGGCGGCGGCGAAGCTGCCCCAGAACACGCTGAGTCTCGCGAGCACGCGTTGCTCGGCTTCCGTGAGCAGCGAGTACGACCACTCGATCGCGGCGCGCAGCGTTTGATGGCGCTCGACCGCGGTGCGCCGGCCGCCGGTAAGGAGCCGGAAGCGCTCGTCGACGAGCTCGGCGATCTCGCCGGGGTTCATGCTGACGACCCGCGCCGCGGCGAGCTCGATCGGGAGCGGAATGCCGTCGAGACGGCGGCAGATCTCGGCGACGGCGGGCGCGTTCGTGGCGTCGAGGACGAACTCGGGGCGTACCGCGCGCGCGCGGTCGATGAAGAGCGTCGCCGCCGCGCTCGTCGCGACCACGTCGGGCGGATCGGTTGGATCGGGCAACGAGAGCGAGCGCAGCGGTCGCATCTGCTCGTCGTCGAGCGCGAGTCCCTCGCGACTCGTCGCAAGGATGCGAACGGTCGGGCATCCGCGGATCACAGCTTCCGCGAGCCGGCCGGCGACGTGAAGAAGGTGTTCGCAGTTGTCGAGCACGAGCAACAGATGCTTCGTGTGGAGGAACTCGACGATGCTCGCCTCGATCGACGTGCCGGGCCGGGGATCCACGCCGAGCGCGGTGGCGACGACTTGCAGCGCCTCGTCGTCGTCGCCCGCGACGCCAAGCTCGCACAGCCACGCGCCGTCGGGATACTCGCCGATGACGTGCGCCGCTGTCTCCACGGCGAGGCGGGTCTTGCCGACTCCCCCCGTACCCGTGATGGTCACCAGCGGAACTTCACGGAGCGCGTCGGCCATGTCGACGACGGCCTGCTCGCGGCCGACGAACGACGTGACCCGAGGCGGGAGATTGCCCGGGGGCGAGTCGAGGAAGGTCGGAGGCCCGGAATCGCTGGGAAGTCCCGGGCCGGTTACCTGGAACACGCGCTCGGGACGCGCGAGATCGCGGAGGCGATGCTCGCCCAGGTCGATGAAGCTCAGCCCGTCATCGAGTGCGTCGCGCGCGAGCTCTTCGGTCGCGAGCGACACCAGGATCTGCCCGCCCCGTGCGGCGGCCATCAGGCGTGCGGCGCGATTGACCGCCGGGCCGTCGTGATCCTGGTCAACCAGCTCGGCGTCACCGGTATGGATCCCGATCCGCACTCGGAGCGGCCCGGTGGTCTCCCACGACTCCTCCGAGATCGTCCGTTGCGCGACGGCCGCCGCGGCGAGCGCATCGTGTGCACTTCCGAACACCGCGTGCACTCCCTCGCCCGTCGTCTTCACGATCTGGCCGTTGTGCTCCACGATCGCGGCGCGCAGGAGCGCGTCGTGCCGTGCCAGTGCTTGTTGCATCGTATCCGGGCACTCTTCCCACAAGCGCGTCGAACCTTCGAGATCGGTGAACACGAACGTCACGGTGCCTGACACCCCTTCTTGCGCGACCGCACGGTACGGCCATCGCCGGTCGATCTTCTTACGCCGAGACCGGGCCGTCTGTGACGCGTGACGCAGAACGGGCAGCTTCTCAGGCGAGGGAGCGGAGCCCCTCGATGTCCACGACCGTGATGGCGCGGCGGCCGGTCTCGACGAGGCCGCGGCCGCGCAGCGTGGTGAGGGCTCGGGCGACGGACTCCCGTGAGGCGCCGATCATGCCCGCAAGCTCGTGCTGCGACAACTTGATGCCTGTAGGCCGGCCGTCAGACGACTCACGAGTGCCGAGCTCGAGCAACAGGGCTGCGAGCCGGCGGGTCACGTCGTAGGAGCCGAACTCCGCCCGGCGACGGTCGGACTCGCGGAGCCGTTCGATGAGCGTCCGCGCCAGCTCGAGCGCCGCACGCGGATGCCGCGCCAGGAAGTCTCGGAACTCCTCCGCGGTGAGCACGAGGGCGGTGAGTGGTTCGAGGACGACCGCGCTCGCGAGCCTCGGCGCGTCGTCGAGCGCAGCGAGCTCGCCAACGAGTGAACCGGCTCCGCGCACGCTCAGGAGCGTCTCCCCGCCGTCATCGGATGTGGTGACGATCTTGATACGGCCGTCGACGATCACGACGACGAAGTTGCTGAGGTCGCCTTCGTGGAAGACGCGAGCGTTCCGCGCGTACGTGCGTTCGCGGCCGAGCTCGAACAGCGCGTCGCGTTCGACATCGGAGAGCCGGGCTGTGAAGCCGTGGGCGTGGGGTCTGTGAGTCAGCGCTCGATCATCTCCTCGCGCAGCTCGGTGATCTCGGCCTCGGTGAGCCCGTGCGCGCGTGTGTAACCCTCGATCGAGCCGTGGCGGTCGCGCATCCAGTCGAGCGCAGCCTGCATCGTCGATGCTTCTGCGCTCATGATCCGCGGCCCGGGTGGTTCACGGTCGGGTGCGCGTGCGTGCAGGCGCGCCAGCAGCACGTCGACCACCGCGGCCGATGCCGCGTAGTCCGTCGTGATCGTCTCGTCGTCGACGCCGAGCAGCCCGAGCACCATCGCCGCGACGAGCCCGGTACGGTCCTTGCCCGCGGCGCACTGGAACACCACCGGATGGTTGTCGCTGTCCGAGATCAGTCGGACCACCGCGACGAACTGGTCGCCGGAAGTGTCGAGGATCGACAGGTACCGGTCGGCGAGGGTGCCGTCGACGATGTCGCTGGTCTGGAGCGCCGGCACCGCCGGGTCGATGAGCGACTGGTGCACCACGCGCACGCCGGCAGCCTCGAGATCCGCGAGCGGAGCGGCTTCCACCTCATGGTCTCGGCGGAGGTCGATCACCATCGTGATGCCGCGCTCCTCGACCAGGTGCACGATGTCGGACACCTCGACGTGCGCGAGCGAATCGCTGCGGTACACGCGGCCGGCACGGAGGTGGCCCTCCGGCGTGGAATGTCCCCCGAGGTCGCGGAAGTTCACGAAGCCCGTGAGCTTGACCGGCTCTGGGCTCCTTGCATCCGCCATCGCCGGGAGAATAGAGGAACGGTTGCTCCGCAGGTATCCTGCGGCGCATGGACCTTCGCATCGGTGTCGTGGATTCGCCCAAGGAACTCACCCTCGAGCTCGACGGCACTGCGGACGACGTGGTGAAGGTGATCGACGCCGCGCTGGGCGACGGCTCACCGCGGGCGATGGTGTGGCTCACCGACGTCAAGGGCCGCCGGATCGGCACGCCGGCCGACAAGATCGCCTACATCGAGATCGACGAAGAGGGCTCCACCCAGCACGTCGGCTTCGGCCGGTAGCTGCCGCGTCCGTCCCATGGACGCCGGGCCCGACCTGCTCGACCACCGGCTTCTCTTCTTCACGGGCAAGGGTGGGGTCGGCAAGAGCACCGTCACCGCGGCAACCGCGCTGCTCGCGGCCGAGCGCGGCAAGCGTGTGCTCCTCGTCGAGGTCGACGCGAAGGGCAACCTGACGGCGCTCTTCGAGCATCCGCCGGTCGGCTTCGAGCCACGTCAGGTGTATCCCGGCGTGTTCGCGATGCAGATGAACACCGAAGCATCGTTGCGCGAGTACCTGAAGGTGCAGGCGCGCGTGCCGGTGTTCGGCCGGCTCGGCCCGCTCGCGCGCGCGTTCGACTTCGTGGCCAACGCCGCGCCGGGCGTGAAGGAGATTCTCACCGTCGGGAAAGTCTGTTGGGAGCTGCGCGAATCACTGCAGGGACGATCGAACTGGGATCTGATCGTGGTCGACGCGGCCGCGACCGGCCATGTGATCGGCCAGCTCGATGCCCCGCGCGCGATCCAGGAGCTCGTACAGGTCGGACCGGTTCGCAATCAGACCGATTGGATGGTGCAACTGCTGTCGGATCCGTCGCTCACCGCACTCAACGTGGTCACTGCGCCGGAGGAGATGCCGGTCAACGAGACGATCGAACTGGTCGCGCGAGCACGCGAGGAGCTCACGGTGTCGCTCGGCGTCGTGATCGTGAACCGGGTGCTGCCGGAGCTCTTCACGCACGCCGACGAAGACGTGTTCGACGCGCTGCGCGAACCTGCCGCGACCGACGTCTTGACCCGTGCGGCAGGACCGGGCGCGGTGGCGGTGCTGGATGCCGCACGTTTGGCGGTCTCGATGCGCCGCGGCCGCTCCGGCCACCTCATGCGACTCCGGCAGGAAGTCGATCTCCCGCTCCTCCTGCTGCCCTACATGTTCGTGCGCGACCACGGGCTCCGCGTGACCCGAATGGTGGCCGAGGCGCTCGGCCAGGAGCTCGGCTACTGATGCCGGCGCCGGAGGCAAGCGCCCGCGGCACGTCGCTCGAGGCGTTGCTCGCGGCTCGCGAGGTCGTGGTGTTCTGCGGCTCGGGCGGTGTCGGCAAGACGTCGGTGGCAGCGGCTTCCGCGGTCGCGGCGGCCACCCGGATCGGCGGCAAGGTTCTCGTCCTCACGATCGACCCGGCGCGGCGACTGGCCGACGCGCTCGGTATCGAGGCCTTCGGCAACATCGAACGCAGGGTCGATCTGAAGCCCTACACCGACGAAGAACCGCGCGGTGAGCTCTACGCCGCGATGCTCGACACCAAACGGTCGTGGGACGAGCTCGTGCTGCGTCACGCGCCCAACGAGGAGACCGCATACCGGATCCTCGACAACCGGCTCTACCACAACGTCACCGCCCGGTTCGTGCAGAGCCACGATTACATCGCGATGGAGCGACTCTTCGACCTGCACGCGAGCGGTGTGTACGACCTCATCGTCATCGACACGCCGCCGACCCGCAACGCGATCGACTTCCTCGAGGCGCCGGCCCGCATGAGCGAGTTCTTCGGCGGACGGTTGCTGCGCTGGCTCACCATGCCGTACCGGATCGGGGGCGCGCGTGGTGCCCGGATGCTCAACGTCGCCAGCCGTCCCTTCTACCAGGTCGCCGATCGGGTCCTCGGCAGTCAGTTCCTCCAGGACATTGCCGAGTTCTTCCTGAACTTCCAGTCGATGTACGCGGGGTTCGTCGAGCGCGCGACGGCGGTGGAGCAGCTCCTGCACGACCGCCGGACGACTTTCGCGGTGGTCACCACCCTCGAGGGTGCGCCGCTTCGCGAAGCCGAGCAGTTCTGCCATGAGCTCACCGCGCGCGACTTCCACCTGGGCGCGCTCGTGCTGAACAAGACGCTGCCCGAGTACTTCCTCACGCGGGAAGGGGAGCGGGCCGCCGGCGTGCTCGAGCGCGACAGTGAGGAACTGGCGCGTGACCTGGTTACGGTGGGGTCACCCACGCTCGCCGATCCCTCGGCGACCGCGCGCGTGCTGCGAACGCTCGGCGACTCGTTTCGCAACTACGAGGTCGTCGCCCGCCGCGAGGCCGAGTTGCGGGCGGAGCTGTCGCGCCTCCCCGAAGTGGTCGTGAGCGTGCCGAACTTCGAATCGGACATCGCCGACGTGGCCGGGCTCGCCCGCATCGGCGAGCATCTCTTCGCACACGGACCGACGTCGTGACGGCGACGTCGCTGCGCGGCGAGGCCCTGGGACACGTGCAACGCCTTGCCGCGTCGTGGCAACCGCTCGCCGACCTCTGCTTCTCCGACCTGCTCCTGCTCGCGCCCCTCGAAGGTGATCCGTCGCGGTTCGTGATCGTGGCGCAGGTCAGGCCCACGACTGGCCAGACCGTGTACCCGACGGACCTCGTCGACTCGATCATCGACGAGGGCGCCCTGCCGCTCGTCGCGCGTGCATGGTCCGAGGGCGAGATCGTGGAGGGCGACGCGTTACTGCTCGGCTCCATCGAGCGCGCGCACGTCCAGTACATCCCCGTCCGGTCGGGTGACGACGTTGTGGCCGTTGTGGTGCGGGAGACGCGTCTCACGCTCGGGCGCCGAATCGGCGAGCTCGAGCACCACTACATGTCCCTGTTCGACCGGTTCGCGCACATGATCGCGGAGGGAAGCTTCCCCTTCCGCCAGGATGACGACGAGTTCGAGGACGCGCCGCGTGTCGGTGACGGCGTCATCGTGCTCGATCCTGATCTGCGCGTGAGGTTCGCGAGCCCCAACGCGGTGAGCTCGATGCATCGCATGGGGCTTCATTCGTATGCGTCGGGCGTGCAGCTCATCGACGTGGGTTTCGACCAGCACGCGGCCGAGGTCGCGATCCGCGCGCGGGCGCCGGTCACCGAGGAGATCGAGCACGGCGACACCTCGCTGCTCGTCCGCGCCATCCCGTTTCTCGATGGTGACGAGATCGCCGGGGTGGTGGTGCTCGCGCGCGACGTCACCGATCTCCGTCGTCGCGACCGCATGCTGTTGTCGAAAGACGCCACGATTCGCGAGATCCACCACCGGGTGAAGAACAACCTCCAGACGATCGCGGCGTTGCTCCGTCTGCAGGGGCGACGACTCGAGTCGGGCGAGGCGCGCGCTGCGCTGGAGGAATCGGAGCGCCGGATCCGTGCCATCGCGATCGTCCACGAGACCTTGTCGCGTGGCGTCGCCGACGTTGTGCGTTTCGACGACATACTGCAGCCCCTCGTGCGGGTCGTGCAGGAAACCGTCTCGACACCGGATACCGACCTGCGCTTCGAAGTCGTCGGTGACGCAGGGTTCCTCCCCGGCGACGTGGCCACACCCCTCGCGGTGGTCCTCAACGAGCTGATGCAGAACGCCGCCGATCACGCCTTCCCGCCGGTGGATGGATACTCAGAACGGCGAATCGGCAACGTCTCGGTGCGGGTCGCGCGCGACGACGGCATTCTCGAGGTCGACGTGGTCGACGACGGTGTCGGATTGCCGCCGGACTTCACCATCGAGCGGTCGTCAGGGCTGGGGCTGTCGATCGTCCAGGCGCTCGTCACCACCGAGCTCGGTGGCTCGATCGAGCTCTCTGGCGAGCACGGCACGCGCGTTCACCTGACGATCCCGTTACAGCCCCCGTAGGTGCGGTCGCGACGCTCTGACGCGAGGTGAGGCGAGGCGGGGCGGGGGCGTTCAGCTGGCGTAGAGGCGTTGGCGGGCGAGCCACGCCTTTCGCAGTTTGCGCCGCTCCTCTTCGGTGGTGCCGCCCCAGATCCCGGCCTCCTGGTTGGTGGCCAGCGCGAACTCGAGGCACTCGTCGCGCACGGTGCACGCGGTGCAGATCCGTTGCGCCGTCTCGATCTGCTCGAGCGCGGTTCCGGTGCTCCCGATGGGGAAGAACACGTCCGGATCGCTGTCGCGGCACGCGGAACGAGTGCGCCACGCGGTGATATCCCATTCGTGGGTGCGAACCCAGGTCAGTGCCACCCTGTGCCTCCGGTCCTCTCACACTGCCAGTCGCGGTCGGACCCGGGGCTCGTGCACGTGTTCACAAGAGCTGGAGGTCGCCCGCTGGGGCGAGACTATTAACCCTCCGGGGACCTCCGCAAGGGTCTGACCAGGATTTTTTCCCAAATTCTGCGTCGCTCGCTCCTGGCTAGCGACTCGGCTCGCTCCGCTCGCCGTCGCCGCCGCGTGTGCACGGCCCGGCCGGCCCGGCCGGCCGTAGCATCCCGCCGTGGCTCTGGTCCTCGCGCACCGCGGCGCCAACCGCTTTGCTCCCGGCAACACGCTGCCCGCGTTCGCACGGGCCGTCGAGCTCGGGGCCGACGGCGTGGAGCTCGACATCCACCGCACTGCCGACGGTGCCCTCGTGGTCCGCCACGACGCGGCCACACCTGTCGGCATGCTCGCCGAGATGACGGTTCCCGAGATTCGGGCCGCCCTTCCCGAAGTGCCGACTCTGGAGGAGGCGCTCGACGTCTGCGCCGGACTGCTCGTGAACGTCGAGATCAAGAACGTGCGGAGCGAAGGCGACTGGGATCCCACCGATCGGGCGGCCGACCTGCTCGTCGAGCTGCTGGCCCGGCGGGACGGACGCGACCGAGTGCTCGTGTCGTCGTTCAACCTGACGAGCGTCGACCGCGTCCGGTCGCTCGCCCCACACCTGCCGACCGCCTTGCTCACGTGGGGAACCGACCCGCTCGAGGCGCTGCTGATCGCCGAGTCGCACGGACACGGAGCGCTGCACCCCGACTACCGGTCAATTGCCGGTGTCCTGGCGGGCGCGGTCGCGACGCGCGCGCACGAGCAAGGCCTCGAGGTGAACGTGTGGACCGTCAACGATCCCGACGAGCTCGCGCGCCTCGCGGCAGCCGGCATCGACGCACTGATCACCGACGTCCCCGACGTCGCGCTCCAGGCTCTCGGCCGTCGCGCCTGAAGTCGGGGGTCAGGAGCGAACGGCCACGAGCCGGGATCCCGGCTCGTAGTGAGCGACCCATTAGTCAAGTCGGGTCAGGGGATCACGATCGTGAGCGAGTCGGCGTCGTAGCGGACGTCGAGACGCTCGACGTGGCCGAGGTAGTCGCCGTCGACCTGCCAGGCGAACGGGCGGTCCGCGGTGATCAGCACCCGGGTCACGTCGGCGCGTTGGGTGATGTCGGACGTGTTCGCGACGAAACGACCGGCGGCGAGACCCGAGATCGCGGCGCGCACCACGAGCGCGGCGCGCAGGTTGTGCAGCACGGTGACGGCGAGCGCGCGGTCGAGGCCGGCACCCGGCGCGATGGTGAGCCGCCTCCGCAGGACATACGTGTACGGGTCGGAGTTCGATACCACTGCGTACGGCCCGATGGCGATGACTTCTTCCCCTGTCGCGACGCACAGCTGCGTATCGCGGTCGTAGTGGCGGAGCCACGTGTCGACCGCGGCGATCGCGAATGCCGGGTGCGCGAAGTAGCGCTTGAGGTACGAACGTTGCTCCATCTGTTGGACCACCGCGGCGTCGAAGCCCACTCCGAGGTGGAAGAGAAACCACCGGTCGCTGCCGTCCGGGAGCGCGGCGGCTCCGATACCGATCCGCTGGAACGAGCCCGCGGCGAGCGACCGCAGCAGTCGTCCTGTCGCGTCGACGGGGTCGTGTGCGATGCCGAGCGTGCGCGCGAACACGTTGGTGGAGCCCCCGGGAAGTGGTGCGAGTGCCGTTTGTGATCCGATGAGGCCACACGCGGCTTCGTTGAGCGTGCCGTCGCCGGCGAGGACCACGACGACCTCGACCCCAAGCTCTGCTGCTTCCCGCGCCAAGTCGGTCGCGTTCCCACGCTGGGACGTCTCGACCACTTCCACTTCGTGCTCGGCCTCGAGCGCTGCCTTGATCGGCGCGCGTGCGCGCATCGTGACCGAGGATGCGATCGGGTTGACGATGAGCCGGAGGCGCACGGCGGCGAACGATACCCGTACGATCCCCCGAGGCGAGCGCCGGCCGGCGCAGGTATCCTGCGCCGCCTCGAGCCGTTCGCTCGAGGTGGAGCCGAGCGGCCCGGCGCCGCAGGCGCCGAGAGCGGAGATTTGGTGCCCGACATCAGCGCGCGCCGACTGCGCGCGCTCACCGACGAGATCGTCGTCTGCCGCGCGTGCCCTCGGCTCGTCGAGTGGCGCGAGCGCGTCGCCCACGAGAAGCGCGCCGCGTTCCGCGACGAGGGCTATTGGGGTCGACCGGTACCGGGATTCGGCGATCCGGCCGCCCGGGTGCTCGTCGCGGGCCTGGCGCCTGCCGCCCATGGTGGCAACCGCACCGGTCGGGTGTTCACGGGCGACCGTTCGGGCGACTGGCTCTTCGGTTCGTTGTACCGGCTCGGCTTCGCGAACCAGCCGACCTCGGTGTCGGTCGACGACGGGCTCGAGCTGCGCGACGCGTACGTCGCCGCCGCGGTGCGCTGCGCACCACCGGAGAACAAGCCGACACCCGTCGAACGTGATCGGTGCCTCCCGTACCTCGAGCGTGAGCTCGCGCTGCTCGATCGCGTGCGGGTTGTGGTGGTGCTCGGTGGCTTTGCCTACGACGCGATCGCTCGCGTCCTCGCCGCATGCGACTCACCGCTGCCCGTCCCGCGGCCGAAGTTCACGCATGGACTCGTTGTTCGCACCGCCCGCTTCGTGGTCCTCGGCTGCTACCACCCGAGCCAACAGAACACGTTCACCGGCCGTCTCACCGAGCCGATGATCGACGACGTCTTCCGCCGGGCACGGGAGCTCGCGCAGGGGATAGCCTGACCCCATGCCTGAGCGGCTGCTCCAGGGGGTCTACGTCCCGCTCATCACACCGTTCGCGGCCGACGGCTCCGTCGCCCTCGACGCGATCGACCAGCTGTGTCACCAGTACTTCGACGCCGGCTGCGCCGGGATCGTGGCGCTCGGCACCACGGGGGAGACGTCGTCGCTCGAAGCCGACGAGCAGCGCGCGGTGATCGACCGGTGCGCGGCCGCGTGTGCCGATCGCAGCGCGCAGCTGATCGTCGGCGCGGGCACCAACAACACCGTGAAGACGATCGCGGCGGTCGAGGCGCTTCGCGGTACGCCGGCGCTCGCGGCCACGCTGATCGTGGTTCCGTACTACGTGCGCCCGTCGGAGGCCGGCATCGTCGAGCACTTCAAGGCGGTCGCCGCCGCGAGTCCGGTTCCGGTCGTGATCTACAACATTCCCGTCCGCACCGGTCGCAACCTCGGGCCCCAGGGCATGCTCGAGCTCGCGCGCGTCCCGAACATCGCCGGCGTCAAGCAGGCGCTGGCCGCACTCGACGCGGAGACCCTCGAGATCCTCGCCCGCGCCCCCCGCGAGTTCTCGGTGCTCGGCGGCGAAGACACGTTGCTGTTCCCGCTCACCTTGATGGGCGGCGCCGGCGCGATCAGCGCGGCGGCTCACGTGTGCACCACCCGGTTCGTCGCGATGATCGAGTGCGGGCTCGCAGGCAAGGTCGACGACGGCCGCGCCCACGCCGAGGCGCTGCTGCCGGTGGTGCAGGCAATGTTCGCCGAGCCCAACCCGGCGGTGTTCAAGGGTGTGCTCCACGCGCAGGGCCGCATACCCACCGCCGACGTGCGCCTGCCCTTGATCAACGCGTCTTCAGCCTCGATCGACCGCGCGCTCGCCGCGGTCGACGCCGCCAGCTGACCCGCTCTCGCCGGCCGCCGAAGGATGGCGAGTTCCCTCACCCTCCGAGTCCAGGCGCGTGCCAACGAGCGGCGCTGGTGGATCCTCGTCGTCCTCTGTTTCAGCCTGCTCGTGATCGTGCTCGACAACACGATCCTCAACGTTGCCATCCCCACCATCGTGCGCGACCTCGACGCCACGAACAGCCAGCTGCAGTGGATGATCGACGCGTACACGCTGGTGTTCGCGGGCTTGCTGCTCACGGCGGGGAGCTTGGGCGACCGGTTCGGGCGCCGCGGTGCTCTGCAGTTCGGCCTCGTCGTCTTCGGCATCGGCTCGCTCGCGTCGGCGTTCGCCGCCAGTGCCGACCAGCTCATCGCGACGCGTGCGTTCATGGGCATCGGCGGCGCGTTCATCATGCCGGCAACGCTCTCGATCATCACCAACGTGTTCCCGCCGCAGGAGCGCGGGAAGGCGATCGGCGTGTGGGCGGGTACCGCCGGGCTTGCCGGTGTGCTCGGCCCGACCACCGGAGGTTTTCTCCTCGAGCACTTCTACTGGGGCTCGGTGTTCCTCGTGAACATCCCGATCGTCGTGGTCGGTGTGCTCGCCGGCATCTTCCTGATCCCCACGTCGAAGGATCCGTCGGCGCCGCGCCTCGACCCGATCGGCGCGTTGCTGTCGATCGTGGGACTCGTCTCGTTGCTCTACGGCATCATCGAGGCACCCCAACAGGGCTGGGGGAGCACCACGATCCTCCTCTCGTTCTTCCTCGGTGCTGCGCTGCTCGCCGCCTTCTTCGCCTGGGAGAGCCACACCGACCACCCGATGCTCGACGTGAAGTTCTTCAAGAACCCGCGCTTCACCGCTGCGAGTACCGGAATCATGTTGATCTTCTTCGCGATGTTCGGCATGACCTTGCTCATCACGCAGTACTTCCAGTTCGTGCTCGGCTACTCGCCCCTCGCGACCGGCATCCGCTTCCTGCCGTGGGCCGCCGTGATCATGATCGGGTCGCCGCTGAGTGCGCCGCTCGTCGAGCGGTTCGGCACGAAGGTCGTCGTCACCAGCGGTCTCACCCTCGCGACGCTCGGCCTCGTCTCTCTCTCGACGCTCACCGTCGACAGTCACTACTGGCCCGACGTGATCGTGCGCATGATGCTGATGGCCACCGGAATGTCACTCACGATGGCGCCGGCGACCGAATCGATCATGAGCTCGTTGCCGCTCGGCAAGGCGGGCGTCGGGTCCGCGGTGAACGACACCACGCGTCAGGTCGGTGGTGCGATGGGTGTCGCCATCGTCGGGAGCGTGCTGTCGTCGATCTACGCGTCCCAGATGGGCGACTTCCTGGCGGGTAGCCCGATCAAGGGCCCCGGCGCGACCGGCATCAAGGAATCGCTCGGGGCCGCACTCGGTGTTGCCAAGGGTTTGGCGAAGTCGGCCCCCGATCTCGCGGCATCGCTCGCCCACGCCGCGAACTCGGCGTTCGTCGACGGCATGCAGGTCGGCATTCGCGTCGCGGCTGTCGCCACGCTGGCCGGTGCGATCATCGCCTTCTTCTGGTTGCCGGCACGCGCCCGCCGCGAGGACGTCGCCGCGCAGGACGCCGCGCATGCCGAGCACGGACGTCTGCGGGCACCCGCGCCCGACCCCGCGCCGGCAGAGGCAGGACGATGACTCCCTCACCACCGAACCTGCGTCAGCAGACGGCGTATAGCGCCGGTTGTTGACGCAAGTTGCGTGCTGGATTACGCGAATGCGGCGGTGAGGAGCTCGCGCTGCTCATGGTCGTGCACCTTGGTGCTGCCGCTGGCGGGGCTCGCGCTCGCTGCGCGCGCGAGGTGGCGGAGCTCGGCGCGATCGCTCAAGACACGGTGTAGGCGCTCGTGCACGAAGGTCCACGCACCCATGTTCGACGGTTCCTCCTGCACCCACCACACCTCGCGCGCGTTCGGATAGGCGTCGAGTGCGGCCATGAGCCGAGCCTCTGGCCACGGGTAGAGCTGCTCGACCCGCAGTACCGCGACCGGCGCGTGCCGTGCGTCGCGCTCGTCCATCAGCTCGTGGCCGATCTTTCCCGTGCAGACGAGCACCCGCGCGACCGCGTCGCGGTCGAGCTCGGCGCGGTCGTCCAGCACGAGCTCGAACGCGCCGGCGCTGAGCTGCTTCCGCGTCGAGCGCGTCTGCGGCATCCGCAGGTAACGCTTGGGCGTGAAGCACACGAGTGGTACCTGCTCCACCGCGACGGCCTGGCGTCGCAGCGTGTGGAAGTACTGCGCGGCGGTGGACGGGTACACGACCCGCAGGTTCCGCTCCGCGCACAAGGTGAGGTAGCGCTCGATGCGTGCGCTCGAGTGCTCAGGCCCCTGACCTTCGAAGCCATGGGGGAGGAGGAGGGACAAGCTGCTGCGCTGCCCCCACTTGTCGGCAGCGGCCACGACGAACTGGTCGATCACCACTTGAGCCACGTTCGCGAAGTCGCCGAACTGCGCCTCCCAACAGACGAGCGCGTCGCTCGCGATCGAGTAGCCGTACTCGAAGCCGAGCGCGGCGTACTCGGAGAGGACGGTGTCGTACACCATGAACCGCGCTTGGTCGTCGGAGAGATGGTTGAGCGGTTCGTACTCGACCTCGGTCAACTGGTCGACGAGCACGCTGTGGCGCTGGCTGAAGGTGCCGCGCCGCGCGTCCTGGCCTGCCAGGCGCACGGTGGAGCCCTCGAGCACGAGCGACCCGAACGCGAGCGCCTCGGCGAGCGCCCAGTCGATCTCGTCGACATCGAACTCGGTGCGGCGCGCGGCAAGCTGGCGTTCGAGCTTCGGATTGGCGCGGAATCCCTCTGGCAGGCGCGTGAGACCGTCGACCACGCGGTCGAGCACGTCGAGTTTCACGAGGGTGACAACCGCCTCGCCCGCCTGTTCGGATTCGGTGCCGCTCGCGGGGACGGACAGCTCGTCGGGACCGCCGTTCGTGCGGGTTTCCGCGAATGCCTCGTCGAGCTGCGCCCGGAAGTCGACTTCGAGCTGACGCTCGTCGTCGCGCGTGATGTCGCCGCGTTGGAGGAGCTGGTGGGTGTAGATGGTACGCACCGACTCATGGGTGTCGATCAGCTCGTACATCCGCGGCTGCGTGAACGCGGGCTCGTCGGCTTCGTTGTGGCCGTACCGCCGGTAACAGACCAGGTCGACGACGACGTCCTTGTGGAACGCGCGCCGGAACGCGAACGCGAGGTGGATCACGCGCACCGCGGCTTCAGGGTCGTCGCCGTTCACGTGGAAGATCGGCGCCTGCACCATCTTGGCGATGTCGGTGGCGTACACGCTGGAGCGGCCGAGTTCGGGCGCGGTGGTGAACCCGAGCTGGTTGTTCACCACCACGTGTACGGTGCCGCCGACTTCGTAGCCGGGTACCTCGGAGAGATTGAAGGTCTCGGCCACCACGCCCTGGCCCGCGAACGCGGCGTCACCGTGCACGAGGACCGGCAGCACGTTGTGACGGCCTTCGTCGTCGAGCGCGTCGCCGAAGGCGCGGGCTATGCCCTCGACCACCGGGCCGACCGCCTCGAGGTGACTCGGGTTTGCCGCCAGCGTGAGGTTGACCTCGGCGCCCGACGGTGATTGGTGCTTGCCCGTGGCGCCGAGGTGGTACTTCACGTCGCCCGATCCCTGTGCGCTCGAGGGATCGAGCTCCCCCTCGAACTCGCGGAAGATCTGCTCGTACGACTTGCCGAGTACGTTTGCCAGTGCGTTGAGGCGCCCACGGTGGGCCATGCCGAGCACCACGTCGGTCATCCCCGATTCGGCAGCCTCGCTGCACAGCGCGTCGAGCATCGGGATCAGCGTCTCCCCGCCTTCGAGGCTGAAGCGCTTCTGTCCCAGGTACTTGGTGTGCAGGAAACGCTCGAACGCCTCGGCCGCGTTGAGCCGCTCCAGGATCCGGTGCTTCTCCTCCGGCGGGGTCGCGGGATGCGCCCCTTCGATCCGCTCCTGGATCCACTCCTTCTGATCGGGCTCCTGGATGTGCATGTACTCGACGCCCACCGTGCGCGAGTACGCGTCGCGCAGCACACGGAGGATCTCGCGCAGCGGGAGCACGGACTGCGGTAGGCGCCCGGCGCCGAGGTTGCCGACGGGAAACTCGCGGTCGAGGTCCCAGATCGAGAGGTCGTAGTGCGTGATGTCGAGCTCGGGATGGGTGTGCGGCTCGCGCCGGCCGAGCGGATCGAGGTTGGCGATGAGATGGCCGCGAACCCGGTACATGTTGACGAGCGAATGGACCTGTACGACCTTCTCGAATTGCGTCGCGGGGTCGGCGAGTGCGCTGCGGTCGGGATTCCAGCGCGCGGGCTCGTACGGCACCGCGAGGCTCGCGAACACGTCGTCGTAGAAGCCGTCGTTGCCGAGGAGCAGGTCGTGGATCCTCCGCAGGAACTCGCCGCTCTCCGCGCCGGTGATGATGCGGTGGTCGTAGGTGCTCGTGAGCGTGGTGACCTTGCTCACACCGAGCTGGGCGAGCGTTGCGGGATCGGCACCCTCGTACTCCGCGGGATAGCCGATCGCGCCCACACCGAGGATGAAGCCCTGACCCCGCATGAGGCGCGGCACCGAGTGGACGGTACCGATCATGCCGGGATTCGTGATCGTGCAGGTGGTTCCGGCGAAGTCGTCGGGCGACACGGTGCCGCCGCGCACCTTCTCGATGAGCACTTCGTACGCCTGCCAGAAGCCTGAGAAGTCGAGTGTGTCGGCTTCCCTTACGCACGGGACGAGCAGCGTGTGGGATCCGTCGCGTCGCTGCACGTCGACGGCGAGCCCCAGGTTCACGTGCTGGTGCCGAACGACGACCGGCTTGCCGTCCTCCTGTGCGTACGACGAGTTGAGCGCCGGGAATTCGGCGAGCGCGCGGAGCACCGCGAACGCGATGAGGTGCGTGAAGCTCACCTTGTCATTGGTCGCTCGCTGCTCGCCGGGGTACCCGGCTCGCGGCCGCTCGCTCTTGCCGCCGCCGGAACGCGCGAGCTGGTTGTTGAGGATCTGCCGGTTGACTTCGAGGAGCTTCGCCGGCATCGCGCGCACCGATGTGGCGGTGGGAACGCCGAGGCTGGCCTCCATGTTCTCGACCGTGCGCGCCGCCGCGCCGCGCAGCGGCTCGGGCTCGTCACCTTCCAGCACGAGCGGGCCGGGACGCGGCGCGGGCGCCGGCGCGGGCGCGGGCGCGGACGCAGGAGCGGCCTCGGTGCGCTCGCCGTTCGGTGGCGGCGACTCACCGGTAAAGAAGGCGCGCCAGTGCTCGTCGACCGACGACGGGTTCTCGAGGTAGCGCTGGTAGAGCTCCTCCACCAGTCCGGAGTTGGGCCCGAGCTCCTCGAATCGCGTCACGCCCCCATGGTCGCGCGTTCAGCGACGGAGCAGCTCCGCGGTCTGGAAGGCGAGGTCGAGCGACTGGCGGGCGTTGAGGCGCGGGTCGCACTCGCTCTCGTAGCGTTGCTCGAGGTCGCCGCCCAGTACCGCTTCAGAGCCGCCGAGGCACTCGGTGACGTTCTCACCCGTGAGCTCGACGTGCACGCCGGCCGGCCACACACCCGAGTCGTCGCAGGCGGCGAAGAAGCCGTGCACCTCCTGCATCACGTCCTCGAAGTCGCGGGTCTTGTAGCCGCTCTCGTGCTCGTAGGTGTTGCCGTGCATGGGATCGCAGATCCAGACCACGGGGTGGTCGCTCTCGCGCACCGCGCGGAGCAGCGGCGGCAGTGTCTCGCCGACGCGGCCAGCGCCCATGCGGCTCACCAGCGTGAGGCGACCCGGACGCCGTTCGGGGTTGAGCTGCTCGCACAGCGCGAGCACCTCGTCGACGGTGGCTGCGGGGCCGAGCTTCACGCCCACCGGGTTCTCGATGCCGGAGTGGAACTCCACGTGCGCGCCGTCGAGCTGGTGCGTGCGCTCGCCGATCCAGAGCAGGTGCGCCGAGCAGTCGTACCACTGGTCGGTGAGGGTGTCGAGACGCGTCAACGCCTCCTCGTAACCGAGGATGAGCGCCTCGTGCGACGTGTAGAAGTCGACCTCGTGGAGCTTTGCCTCTCCGGCGAGGTCGATGCCGCACGCCTCCATGAACCGCAGCGCGCGGTCGATCTCTGCGGCGAGCGCTTCGTAGCGTCGCCCCTCCGGGCTGGCGTCGAGAAATTCGAGGTTCCAGGCGTGCACTCGCGACAGGTCGGCGAATCCGCCCTTCGCGAAGGCCCGTAGCAGGTTCAGCGTGGAGGCCGATTGGTGGTACGCACGCACCAGGCGCGAGGGATCGGGTTGGCGGGCGCCCGCATCGAACTCGAAGTCGTTCACCATGTCGCCGCGGAACGACGGGAGCTCGATGCCGTCACGCGCTTCCGTGGGGGTGGAGCGCGGCTTGGCGAACTGGCCCGCGATCCGGCCGATCTTGACGGTCGGCACGCCGCTGCCGTACGTGAGCACTGCGGCCATCTGCAGGATCACTTTGAGCTTGTCGCGGATGGCATTGGCCGAGAACACGTCGAACGACTCCGCGCAGTCGCCCGCCTGGAGGACGAACGCCCGCCCCTCGGCGGCGCGCGCGAGATCTTCGGTCAGGCTGCGTGCCTCACCGGCGAAGACCAGCGGCGGAACCGCGCGCAACTCGTCGAGCGCCGAGTCGAGGGCCGCGGTGTCGGGCCAGTCGGGCTGTTGCGCGGCGGGGTAGTCGCGCCAGCTCTGGGGGGACCAGTCGGCCATTACAAGTACCCGCTGGGCGACTGCTGCTGTGGCCCCATCGGGCCGCCTTCGAGCGCGCGCCGCCGCCGCATCTCTTCGAATTGCGACTGCGCCATGGCTTGCTGCGTGAACATCGTTGCCTGGATGCCGTGGAAGAGACCCTCGAGCCATCCGACCAGCTGCGCCTGCGCGAGCCGGAGCTCCGACTCGCTCGGGTCGTCGCCCTCCAAGGGAAGCACCACCTCGGTGAGCTCCTGTTGGAGGTCGGGTGACAACACGCTCTCGAGCAATTCGAGCGACCGCTCGTGGATCTCGCGCAGTCGACGGCGGCCCGCGTCGTCGAGCGGCGCGCGCCGTACCTCGTCGAGCATCGTGCGCACCATCGACGCGATGCGGATCAGCTTGGTGGGACTCGTGATCTGCTCGCCCTGCTCCCCCTGCTCCCCCTGCTCCGCCTCAGCGCGATCGGCGGCGGGGCCGCTGCCAGAGCCCTCGATCGCTCCGACGAGCTCTGCCTGCACGCGCTCGCGTTCTGGCTGGGTGGCGCCGGCATCCTCCATGGCCGCGAGGATAGAAGCTCGCCCGTGATCTGCCGGCACCGATTGGTCGCGCCGTGTGTCAGGCCGTGACCGGAGTCCGGTGCCGTTCGATCCCGTCGGCTTCATCCCGGCAGGCCGTCGGCGGCGAACAAACGGTGTGGTGAGCACTGCCTCCTTCACCGAGACCGACGACGTCGGTCTCGGTGATCGCGATTGCCCGCTACCTCCCCGACGCGCTCGCCGAGGCGTATCGCCGCCATGCCGGTGCGGTGTTCACGCTCGCGCAGCGCATGCTCTGGGAACGCGGCACCGCGGAAGAGATGGTCCAGGAGGTCTTCTTGCGGCTGTGGGAGCACCCCGAGCGCTTCGATCGCTCGCGCGGATCGCTGCGCTCGTTCCTCCTCATGGCCACGCACGCTCGCTGCGTCGACCGTCTCCGGGCCGACGTCCGGCGGCGCGAACGTGAGGAGCGCTCGGCGCGCGCCGCGCTGGTCGCCGATTACGACGTCAGCCTCGAGGCATGGGATCTGAGCGTCGGCGACCAGGTCCGGGAGGCGATGAGCACGCTGTCCGACGGCGAGCGCGAGGCCATCGAGCTCGCGTACTTCGGAGGCCACACCTACCGCGACGTGGCGCGGATGCTCGAGCAACCCGAGGGCACCGTGAAGAGCCGGATCCGCACCGGCCTGATGCGGCTGCGACAGCAGCTGCTCACGGGGGGTCCGCCACCGCCCGGCGTGTGGGAGCGGCTCGAATCGGCGATTCAGGAGTTGCACCGGCCCGACGCGCCCGTTCCGCCTCCTCGACTCGTCCCGGGTGCGCGTGCACTGCGAGTACCTCGACGCTGGCAATGGATCGCCGCGGCCGCATCCGTCGTGGCGGTGGTGTTCGGCGCGCTCTGGTTGTTCGGTGGTGACAACAACTCCGGCGCCACCAACGACACCGCCGCGCTCGCGGGTGCGGCAGAACGCGCGCCGGGCGCGCGCCGGGCGAAGCTCGTCGACGCCGACGGCACGGTCCTGGCGAAAGCGGTCGTGCTGCCCGACGGCACGGGCTACCTCACCAGCGAGTTGCCGGCACTTCCGGCCGGACGTACGTACCAGCTCTGGGGCGTCGACAACCGCAACACGATCTCGCTCGGAGTGATGGGGCGCAGCCCCAACGTCGTCGCGTTCCAAGCCGCGGGACACCCCGCCGCGCTCGCGATCACCGAGGAGCGGGCGGGTGGCGTGCCGGTCAGTACGCACGATCCGGCCGCGGTCGGCGACCTCACCGCCTGAAGCGTGCAATCCGCCACTTCCTGCTGGACGTATACCCAGTGCCCGACGCGTTCGCCGGCGAAGTCGGGCGCACGGCCGGCGAGAGACAAGATCGGCTGACCCCCGGATCCGATCACGTTCCTCGTCGGGAGTGGGCAGCCGGGTGGGCCCCCCAGGTCCGCCCGGCTGTCTCGCGCGTGGCGCCGTCGCGCGGCCGCGGTAGCTTCGCTGCTGCAGGCGACGACCAAGGAGGCCGTGATGGAGTACCGAGCATTCGGCCGAACTGGCGTGTTGGTCAGCCCGCTGTGTCTCGGGGCAATGATGTTCGGCGCGTGGGGTAACCGCGACCACGACGAGTCGATCGACGTCGTCCACGCCGCGCTCGACGCCGGGATCAACTTCATCGACACCGCCGACGTGTACTCGGCGGGGGAGTCGGAGGAGATCGTCGCCAAGGCGATCCAAGGCCAGCGTGACAACGTGATACTCGCGACGAAGGTGCACGGAACCATGGGTGCCGACCCGAACATGAGCGGAAGCTCGCGCCGCTGGATCTTGCGCGAGTGTGAGGAGAGTCTGCGCCGCCTCGACACGGACTACATCGACCTCTACCAGATGCACCGGCCGCGTCCCGGCACCGACATCGACGAAACGCTCGGCGCGCTCTCCGACCTCGTGCACCAAGGAAAGGTGCGCTACATCGGGAGCTCCACGTTCCCCGCGTCCGCGATCGTGGAAGCGCAGTGGGTGTCCGAGCGACGCAACCGCGAGCGTTTTGTGTGCGAGCAACCGCCGTACTCGGTGCTCGTGCGTGGCGTCGAGAACGACGTGCTCCCTACATGCGAGCGCTACGGCATCGCAGTGATCCCGTGGAGCCCGCTCGCGGGAGGGTGGCTCTCGGGCAAGTGGCGCAAGGGCGCGGACGACCTCACCAGCCATCGCGCGAACCGCATCCCCGCGCGCTACGACCTGTCACTGCCCGGCAACCAGGCCAAGCTCGACGCCGCCGACGCGCTCGCGCAGCTCGCCGACGATGCCGGTCTCACGCTCGTGCATCTCGCGGTGGCGTGGGTGCTCAACAACCCGGCGGTGACCTCGGCGATCATCGGCCCCCGCACGATGGAGCAACTCACGACCCAGGTCGGTGCCACCGACGTGACCCTCGACTCCGACCTGCTCGACCGCATCGACGAGATCGTGCCGCCCGGCAGCACCTTCAATCCCGCCGACGCGGGCTATCAGGTTCCGATGGTCGCCAACCCGAAGCGCCGCCGCCGCGTGGGGTAGCGCCTCAGCACGCAGGCCGCTGATCGCGCGTGATTTGGAACGGAGCCCGCCGTAATGTCAGGCGTGCCAGATCACGCGCGATTGCTCCAACTACGACGTGGTGTGCGAGTGATCGCAGCCGGCGCCGCCGTGGCCCTCGATCCCTGCGAACGGACCGCACGGCGTGTTCTCGATCCACACGTGAATCATCGGTGACGTCCCTCGGAACGTGCCGCCGGGCCGGCACACGCCGTTGACCAGGATCCCGACCACGTGGCCGGCATCGTCCCAGCAGAGGTTCTGGTGGTCGTGCCAGGGCGTGAGCGTGCCCGCGATGTCGGGCGCGCCGGCCAGCGTCCTGCCGCGGTTGAGGATGTACATCGCCGACACGACGCGCTTCGAACCGTCGGCGAGGTGCTGGAGCACGATCGACTCGATCGCGTGCGCGTCGAGCTCGCGGCCGTCCGTGATGTAGGAGCTGTTGACGAAGTGCTCGAAGGAACCGATGCGACGGCCGTCACCGATCGACTTGTAGCCCGCGGCGACGACTGCTTGCTCGTTCGCGAAGAAGGCCATCGCCAGTCGTGTCTCGTCGAGCAGCGTCTTCGCTCGCTCCCTCTGCAGGCTCGTGAGGCGAGGATCGTTCAGCGAGACGATCGTTCCCGTTGCGGTTTCGGCGGTGGCCGCCGGGTGGCTGTGCGTGTGCGCGGGAGCGGCCGTGGCGTCGCTGTGTGTGTGACCCGCAGCCATTGCCGGGACGGCGAGCACGAGCACGAGGAAGCACGCAACCGCGATCGCGGGGATGTCGAGATGACGTACGACGCGCCGTTCACCCACGAGCGAGACGGTGCCTCCGATCACCGCGATCCCGGCGAGCCCGGCCGCGAGCGCATCCTGGAAGCCGACGTGTTCGACCGTACCGAACGGACCCCCGAGCCCGACGGTGTGGGTGAGCAACCACACCGCGACGCAACCCGCGTTGAGCAGCACCCCGGCAATGACGACGGGGCGGTTGGGACGGAACACGACGAAACCGGCCCAAGCGAGTTGCGCGACCGCGCAGAGGGCGAACGTCCACGCGAGCATGGGGTCGTCGGCGTGATTCCCGGCCGCCGCCGCATGCACGAGACCGGCTCCCGCCGATGCCGCGGCCGCGGTCGCGAGCAGTGTCGAAACGGGCCGAGTGGCGGTTGTCACAGCACGCCATTCTTGCCACAAACCGTCGGCCCGGTGTCGCCGCGATGTCAGGAGATCGTGGGCGGGCCACTTTTCTGTAAGGCGCGTGGCCCCTGGTTCCTCTCAATGGTGTCGGCCGGCTCCCCGCCGGCACCCACAAGGGAGGAAGCCATGATGCAGGAAGGAACCAACCAAGCAACGAGGACTCGCCGCTCCCGCCGCCTGCTCGCGGCGCTGGGTGTGTTGGTGCTCTCCGCGGGACTCGTCGGTGGTGTCCTCGCCGCCTCGTCCGACGACGACACCCCCGCCGACCACAAGCCTGCCGACCACAAGCCTGCCGACCACAAGCCTGCCGACCACAAGTCGGTGAAGAGCGTCGACCCGACCAGCCCGAACCCGGATCCTCCCGCGACGACCTCGGCCCCAACGGTCGTGAGCGTGAACCCCGGACCGGTCGGCACCAGCAACGCGGACGACCAGTCCACGCCGGGCGAGGAGTTCGGGCACGGGACGGGACACGAGGGTGACACCTCGTTGGGCAGCCCGCCTCCGCCCACGCCTCCGCCCACGCCTCCCGTCGACACCGCAGGACCGACCATCGACCTCGTGTACTGGGACCACGTCGCGATCTACGAGTCGCGGCCGTACACCTCCAATTGCCCGTCGATGCCGACCGCGATCACCGACGCAACGCTGTACGTGCATGTCAGTGACCCGTCGGGGATTGCCGGGGTCGACGTGAGGTACGAAGTCTTCGGAGCCACGTTCGTACGTCCCATGGCGCTCTCGGGCGACACCTTCACCAAGAACCTCGGCATGCCCGACCCTTCGTTCACCGACTCGTCGCGGATCTTCCTGGTCGAGGTGATCGCAACCGACGCACGCGGCAACGAGACCCGTTTCACGGTGGACACCCTCGTGATTCTCGACTGCCCCTGAGCGTCACGGACACGGTCCGGCCTTCACGACGACGGCTCCTCGGGGTGCCGTCGTCGTGTTGCCGGCACTGTCGGTCGCGCGCACCGACCAGGTGAGCACTCCCGGGTCCGCGAATGGGCCCAGCACCACGCCGTACGACGATCCACTGATCGTCATCACCTCCGACCCTCCGCCGTCGACGTCGTGGTTCCATTCGACGACGACCTTCGCAACACCCGATGGATCGCTGACCGTCGCCGACACGGAGGTGTCGCTGGGCGCACCGTTGACGACGATGCACGCCTGCTTGCTCGAGATGTTGGTGATCGAGGGGCCTTGCGTGTCCGGCTCGGTCGGTGCCGGAGTCGGTCCCGTGCCATCGTTGCCGGACGGCGGTGTGGCGGCGGGCGCGCCCGGCGCGACCGCGGGAATTGTCGTCTCATCGGGCGCGACCGCGGGCGCGATGCCCGGAGTTGTGGTGGTGGTGTCGCCGGTCGTCTCGTGGTCGGAGTGTGTCGCGACGATGCCGAGACGGGCGTCGTCGTCGCTGGTCGCGAGCGCGGTCACGGCGCCACCGATTGCGAGCGCGGCCAGAATTGCTGCTGCGGCTGCGATCCATCTGCGCCTCCGGTCCGGAACGCTTCCGAGATTGCGGTCGCGGGCCGCGTGCATGCGCTCGAGCGTCGGCGCGCGGAGCAGCGCCGGCGCGCCGACCAGCGGGACCGCGGCAAGGGCGGCGAGCGGGCTCACGAGTGCCTTGCGGCTGCGCTCGCACACATCGCACGATTCCACGTGACGCGCGACGCGCTTTCGCCAGAGCGGCGAGAACCGGCCGTCCCAATTCACGAGGAGTTGCTGGAGCTCGGTGCAGTCGTCGCGACCCGGTCCCGCCACGAGGAGCGCGCCGAGCGACCGCTCGACCTGGTCGCGCAGCCGGTGGACGAGCACGTACGCGTGCCCCGGCGTCACGCCGATCGCGTCGGCGAGCTCCTGGCCGTCGAGCCCCTGCCGCACGTTCAGGTCGAGCAGGGAGCGGTCTCGCGCGGAGAGACCGGCGGCCGCCGCCCACACGAGCCGCGCCGCGTTGTCGGCCGCATCACCGGCTTCGAGGTCGACCGGCTCCGCCGCGATGTCGACCCCCGCGCCCTCTGTCGGCACGGCGCGGCGCCGAGCACGGGCGCGGCGGAGCGCCTCGTTGCGCGCGATGGCGTACAGCCAGGGCTTGAGTTTCGCCGGATCACGAAGCTGACCGAGGCGCGACGCCGCGAGCACGAAGGTGTCCTGCATCGCGTCGGCTGCGTCGTCACGGTTGCGCAGCACGGAGAAGCAGAAGTCGTGGATGCGGTCCGCGTACCGGTCGTAGACCTCACCGAGCGCGTCGTGGTCGCCGCTGCGCGCTGCGATGACGAGCTCGGCGTCGTCTCGCATCGCGCGAGCGTAGAGGTGCGCTCGACCGGAATCCCCGATCCGCTGATGGCTACGACAACGACGCCTCGCCGCCGCCTGCAGCCTTGGCCACGAAGCCGTTGGTGTTCGGCGCGCCGTACTGGCCTGTCCCACCCTGGCTCGGGCAACCCTCGCACGGGCCCGCGTACGTGGCCGTTGGCGTCGGCGACGTGTCGAACTTGACGACCGAGCCCGTCTTGTCGAACCACTTGAACGGCGTCTTCGGCCACGTGCCGCTCTTGTAGCGCTTCGCGCCGTCCACGTACCAGGTGACGCCCTGCCCCTCGGAGCCGATCGCCTGTGACGGTCCGGTGGTGTCCGGATCCCACCACACGGGCGCGAAGTCGAGGCCGAGCTGGAGGTACTCGTCGTAGGGCAAGCCGGGGTTCTTGCCGTAGCCGGTCATGAAGCCCACCGGATAGCCCGACGCCGCGCCGCCGGTCGCCGGTACCGCGAACAGTCCTTGCCGGAACGTCTTGGGCGTGAGGTTCGGGCCGGCCGTGTGGACCCCGCTCAGCACCCAGATGAGGAACGACGGGACGGTCAAGCTCGACGTCGCGACACCTTCACCCCAGTACCAGTTGAGGGTGTTGGTCAGCGTGCCGAGCGTCTTCTCGGGAGGGGGCGGTGCCGGCGCGGGCACGACCCATGGCGAGAGATTCGAAATGCCGAACGCGTGCGCGAACTGCTGCTGGTCGTATGGTCGGGCGAGGATCGCGAGGTCTTGGTAGACCGCACCGGTGAGGAACCACTCGGGGTTCCATTCCTGCTTCGTCGCTTGGAGCAAGAGCGCCTTTGTCATCTCGACGTCGGTGAACAGGACCACCGTGGTGACACCCGAGTTCTTCATCTTCGTGACGATGATCGGCGCTTGCTCCTGCGCGAGTGTCGCGTCGCCGATCGTCGAGCCGTTGCTTCGGTAGCTGTTCTCGGTGGTGAGCGTGCCCCCGTACTTCTCGAGGTAGCTCTTGAACTGGTCGATGTCGATGACGTCCTGGATGTAGACAGCACCGAACTTGCGCGTCTGGCCCTGGAGGTTCTCGTCGCCCGCGTGCTCGGCCTTCTTCCCCACGAGTTGCTTGCCGAGTACTTCGCCCGCGTTGATCGCGGACGACTGCGCGTCGGTTTGACCCCAGCGGTACGGAGCTTGGGCGAGTGCTTTCTTCGTGGTGGTTGCGTAGCCGTACACCAGGATCTTCGCCTTGGCCATCTCCGCCTCGAGCACGTCGAGACCGACCGGCGTGAGGTCGAGCACGGCGAACGGCTTTTCCGCCTTGACCGTCACCGAGTCGGCGCGCTGTGTCTGCTCGTCGCTGCCGGTCGACTTCACGAACTTGATCTCGATGTCGCGGCCCCAGGTCTCGTAGTACTTCATGTACGCGAGCAGGTAGTCGTGCACCGCGTCCTCGTACTTCCCCCGTGACATGTCGGTGCGGTTCACGGGCGGCGTACCGCCCTGTTGCGCCTGGATGTCGATCTGCTGGTCGTTCGGCACGACGGCGACGATCGTGATGCGGTCGGCGGTGATCCCCCGGGAGGTCTTCCCGCCGTTGTCGTCACCGTCGCTCCACGGCTTCACGCACAGAGGGCCACCGCCGACGATGGTCGAGGTGAATCGGCCGTACGGTGCGGTCCGTTCGTTCACCGTGCACCTCGGGTTGGTGAGCGCGGCTTGCGTACCCATCCCCGATCCCGGCGTCGGCTTTCCGGCACCGGCCTGTCGTTCGACGGCAGCCATCGCGGGAACGGCGATCGCCATTCCGACGACGAGCAGGACGGCGATCGCGACCGCTGCGCACGCAGTGTTACCCAGACGGTGATTCATGTCGCCTTCCCCCCCAGCGAGACGCGCGAGCAGAGCGCTGACTTTACGCTCGCGCTGGGCCGGTGGGAAAGGCGCTCGGAATCTCGTTCGGGCTGTCGTCATGAGCGGCTGACCCGTATCGTGCTGCGCATGGAATTCGGAGTGGTCATTCCGCATACGGGCCGTCGCGCGTCACCGGAGTACGTGCGCAGGTTCTGCACTACTGCGGAGGATGCCGGCTTCGACGGGCTGTGGGGCGTCGACCACATCGTGATGCCGCACCACACCGACTCCAAGTACACCCTCGGGCGCAAGCCGGCCGACATCGCCGACGACGCGGTGTCGCAACTACTCGCGCCGAACTACGAGATGATGACGACGCTGATATGGGTGGCGGGTTTCACCGGCCGGATCAAGCTCGGTACCTCGGTCGCGGTGTTGCCGATCCGTAACGCGGTGTTCAACGCGCGTCAGCTCGCGACGCTCGACGTCTACTCCGACGGGCGTGTGCTCTACGGGGCGGGCGTGGGCTGGCTACGAGAAGAAGCCGAGATGATGGGCATGCCCTGGGATCACCGCGGCCGGCGCAGCGAGGAACACATCGCGTTGTTGCGTGCGCTCTGGTGTGCGGAGGGCGACCTCGTCGAGTTCCACGGCGAGTACCACGACATCCCGCCTATCGATCCAGAGCCGCGTCCGGTGCAACGACCGATCCCGATCCTCGTCGGGGGTCACTCCGACGTCGCGCTCGAGCGCGCCGGTCGCATCGGCGACGGTTGGATCGCGGCTCCCATGTCGCCCGAACCTCTTGCCGAGCACTGGGCGAAAGTGCGCGACGCCGCGGCGCGCAACGACCGCGATCCCGACGCGCTCATGCTCGTCGGCGCGATGCGACCGCTCCGTGACACGAAGCAGGTCGACGCGATCGCCGCCTATGCCGAGATCGGCGTCGACCATCTGATCGTCGACCTGTATGTGGCGTCGCGCGACGCGGTGTTCGACGAGCTCCATCGCTTCTCCGCAGAAGTCGCGCCGCGGTTCTGACGAGCGGGATCAGCCCGGCTTGCTGAAGTGGTCCCACTCCCACGCCCGCACCGAGACGAAGGGCGCCGCGAGCTCCGGCGTGACCGGTGCGCGCTCCCATCTCTCGTTGACGACCTCGGCGACGGGGCCGGCGACTTCGACCGGGTCACCGTCGAGGTAGCACACCGCGATGCTGTAGCCGGTGGTGTCGAGGCGGTCGGGCCGCACACTGCCCGAAGCGAACGTCCACATGCCCGCGACCCCGTCGATGTCGAGGAGCGGCTCGACGTGCTCGTCCGTCCATGGGGCCGGCTCGCTCGCGTCGTCGGGGCGTTCGACCACGAGGTACATGCCGCGGTTCGGGCGGTACGGCACGACCTCCGCGGTGACCAGCGCGCTCGCCGCCGCGTGACAGGTGACGACGTCGAAACCGCCGAGCATCACGGCAGGGAGACGGTGCGGGAACCGGCCGACCTCGCCGAGGTGCGCCCCGAGCGTGAACCAGTCGTCGATGGCCTGGGCGACGGGCTCGCCGAACAGGTACTGCACGATGTGGTTCGTGGGCCCGAAGCGCTCCGATTGCACCGCGCGGGCGGCCCGGCATTCGGGTGTCGACGCCCACCGCTGCCCGTAGAGCAGACCGGGGATCTCGTACTGCTGCGGCATGTGGTCGAGCCCGTGCCACTCGAGATATGGCGCGTCGTCACCATCCCGTGAGCTCGCCGACAACGACATCGTCGCGAGCTTGACCTTGTTCCGAGCCTTGGGGTTCCGAGCCTTGGGGTTCCGAGCGTTCATCGCGTCCTCACGGGCAGCTTGTGCCAGCCGCGAACGGTGCTGGTGTGGACTCGCTCGGCGTGCTCGTCGTCGACCTCCCATTCCGGGAACCGCGCGAGCACCTCTTCGAGGGCGATGCGGCCTTCGAGTCGTGCCAGGGCGGCACCCATGCAGAAGTGAAGCCCGTAGCCGAAGCTCAAGTGGTGGTCGATGGTGCGGCGGACGTCGAAGCGGTCGGGGTCGTCGAACTTGCGCTCGTCGCGGTTCGCCGCCGCGGTGAGGAGGAGCAGCACCGCACCCTCGGGCACCGTCGTGCCGTGGAGCTCGACGTCGCGGGTGACGTAGCGCGCCTGTACGGGCGACGGTGCCTCGTACCGCAGGATCTCCTCGATCGCGCCGGGGACGAGACCGCGGTCGTCGAGTAGCACGCGGCGCTGGTCGGGATGCTTGGAGAGCAGGTACCCGGTCCACCCGATGAGGCGCGTCGTGGTCTCGTTTCCCGCCGCTGCCAACAGGCCCGCGTAGTTGAGGATCTCGTCCTCGTCGAGGTGACGGTCGACGCCGTGCTCGTCGACGAACGTGACTTCGATGAGGTCGGTCATCAGGTCGTCGGACGGATGCTCGCGCCGGAAGGTGACGTATTCGGCGAAGTGCTCCGTGTCGGTCACGAGGCTGTCCGCACCCTCGGGGATCACCCCTTCTTCGATCCGCATGCCTTCGTCGATGCGGTCACGCACCGCGATCTGATCCTCTTCGGGGATGCCGAGCAGCTCGCTGATGAGCCGCATGGGCATGTCGGCCCCGAGATCGCGCACGAAGTCGAAGCCGCCGCGCCCGACGAGCGGGTCGAGCGCGTTGGCGCAGAACTGGCGGGCGCGGCCTTCGAGCTCTGCAACGCGCCGCGGCGTGAACACGCGGCCCAACAGCTTGCGATGGAGGTCGTGGATGGGCGGATCCTCGAAGAGGATCATGCCGCGCGGGATCTCGATCCCCGAGCGGATCATCTCGAGCACCGAGCCGCGCCCCGAGATGAAGGTCTGCCAGTTGACCGAGCACGACTCCACGTCGGCGAATCGACTCACCGCGTAGAAGTCGAAGCGGTCGTTGCGGTAGAGCGGCATCTCGTCGCGCATCCGCTTCCAGATCGGATACGGGTCGGCGTCGATCTCGAAGTCGTAGGGGTCGTAGTAGATGTCGCTCGCGATGCCGGTCATCGTCGTTCCTCTCGCGCGCAGGGCCTCGCAGACCCTAGCGCCGCGTGTTGCAGATCGACCGGGGGCGCGCTACGAAATCCCGACCGAACAGGAGCCCGCGTGAGCGACGTGATGCACCACGTAGACGGCGAACCTGCGAGCGAGGCGTGCGACGCTCGCGATCGAAGCGCTCGACGCCGGCGCCGCGTCGACTGCAGCGGGTATCGCGTCCCAGGACGCGGTCGCGAAGCGTCTTGGTGCGGCGGCTGCGTTCATCCGAAGCACTAGCAGCCACTTTCCCCTTCCCGCGGGACTCGCCGAGAACTTCTTCACCGAGCCGCTCGGCTACACCGGCGAGGCAGGGACACTCGGTACCACGGACAACGTGTACTGCATGGGCAGGCCGCGGTCGGACGCGCCAGAGCAAGCACGTCAGGGGACGCGCCAGATCGACAGTCGGGAGTGGTGGCTGGAGAGCGTCGGGTATGGCCGTGCGCGATTCCGCCCTGATGGTGTCATGTCGAACGACGCGCTTCGGCTGGTCGACTACGACCGGGCATGGCCGCAGCGGTTTGTGGAGCTGCGAGATGAGCTTGCAGCTGCTCTCGGCGGCCTTGGCGTCACGATCGAGCACGTTGGGAGTACGTCAGTGCCGGGTCGGGCCGCGAAGCAGCCGCACCTGGATCACGTCTTGTTTCGGGACCTCTTGCGGCATGACGCCGGTGTCGCCGCCGAGTACGCGACCGAGAAGCGCCGCCACGCCCATCTACTGCCCACTGACCGCGCCGGCTACACCGACGCCAAGAGCGCGGTGTTCCACTACGCGCGCCGGTCGCGAATTCGGGGCGCGCTGGGCCACGTTGGCTGCACCTCGACGACCGCGCTCGACGATCTCGAGCACCGCCGAGTCGCCGGCAAGGCAATACTCGTCCCCTGACGAGTAGCTTGCGTCGAGGCCGATACGGGGAACCAAACCGATGGACATCACCTACACGACCACGCCGAAGCTCGAGGCATTGCGCAGCGAGGTCCGGTCGTGGCTCGACGAGGAGTTGCCTCCGAAGTACGAGGGCTTCCAGTGGGACTTCGAAGAGGATCCCGACCGCTGGGCGTTCTACCGACAGTTCTGGAAGCAGCAGGGCGCGAAACGCTGGCTGGAGCCCACGTGGCCGCGGGAGTACGGCGGCGCCGAGATGTCGCGTCGTGAGGCGCGCATCGTCCACGAGGAGTTCGACCGCCGTCGTGCGGGCGGCTTCGCCGGCATCGGCATGCAGGTCGGCCCGGCGATCTTGCGGCTCGGCAATGACGAGCAGAAGGCGGAGTTCCTCCCGGGTATGGCCGCCGGCGAGATCATGTGGGCGGAGGGCTACACGGAACCGAACTCCGGTTCCGACCTCGCGTCGTTGCGCACACGCGCGGTGCTCGACGGCGACGAGTGGGTGATCGACGGCCAGAAGACGTTCTGCACCGCGGGCCATCACTGCAACTGGATCATCATCGCGGCCCGCACCGATCCGGACTACGCGAAGCGCCACAACGGGATCACCTATTTTCTGTCACCGATCGACGAGCCGGGCATCGAGCTGCGGCCCCTCCTGAACATGGCGGACGGTCGTCAGAATCTCGTGTTCCTGGACGACGTGCACGTGCCGCAGCACCGGATGCTGGGAGACCTCAACCAGGGCTGGCAGCAGGTGTGGTTCGGGATGGGTGGCAACCCGATCCCAGTGTTCGAGAGCGACGACCCGGGACCGGAGCAGGAGTACGAGCCCGAACCGGCGGGTGAGGCGTGGCTACTCGACCAACTCGTGCAGTACTGCCGGAAGACCACCCGGAACGGAACCCTGCTCGCCGACGATCCCGTCGTCCGCATGCAGCTCAGCGAGCTCGCGATCAGCGTCGAGATCGAGAAGGTGCTCCGCTACGAAGGAACGTGCGCGTACAGCACACATCTCCACCAGGCGATCACCAAGGAGTTCCAACCGGAGTTCGCGCAGACGTGCATGGAGATCCTCGGTGCCGTGGGACAGGTCCAGTCAGGTGAGTGGGCCCCGCTCGCGGGCGAGATCGAACGCGTCTACCGGCGATCGTTCGGCAACCACGCGGGCGGCACGTCGCAAGTGAAGCGCATGGTGGTCGCAACGCGCGACCTCGGTCTGCCGCGGTAACCGCGCGTCGTGGCCATCGACCTCTCGCTCGACGACGACCAGCTCCTCATCCAGCGATCCGCCCAGGAGCTCTTCCGTCGGCGTTGTCCACCGGAAGTCGTGCGCGACATCGAGGCGGGCGAGCTCGGGTACGCACCCGACCTCTGGCAGGAGATGGCAGGCCTCGGTTGGTTGGGCATCGCCGCTCCCGAGGAGTACGGCGGTACGGGCGGCAGCTTCCTCGACCTCTACCCGATCTACGAGGAGATGGGCCGTTCCCTCGTGCCGAGCCCGCACCTCGACACCGTCGTGGTCGCCGGCGGGACGATCGTCGACGTCGGCACCGACGCGCAGAGACGGCGCGTCATCCCGGCGATCGCGGACGGCAGTTGCATCGTCAGCACCGCGATCCTCGAGGGCGACGGCTCGTTCGGTCCCGGTGGCATCGCGTGCTCGGCGACACTCGATGGCAGCGACTACGTGCTGAACGGGACGAAGTTGCTCGTCGGGTACGCGCCGTCGGCCGACTACTTCCTCGTGGTCGCGCGCACCGGCGGTGGGCCGGGGGCGGAGGGAATCACGCTCTTCCTCGTCGACGCACGTCGCGACGGGATCTCCTGGGCACCGATACCCAACATCGCCGGGAACGCGTTGTACGCGGTCACGTTCGACGCGGTGACAACATCTGTCGACACCGTCGTGGGTGACGTCGACGGCGGGTGGGAGCACGTGTCGGCCGCGACCACGCGGGCGGCGGTGCTGCAGACCGCGACGATCGTCGGAGCGGCGCGCACGGTGCTCGACATGACGAATCAGTACGCGAAGGACCGCGAGCAGTTCGGCAACCCGATCGGCCGCTACCAGGCGGTCCAGTACATGGTGTCGGACATCTTGATCGACCTCCACCGCGCCGACCTCTTGGCGAGGCAGGCGGCGTTTCGGATCTCCGCCGGCAAGTCCTACATGCGGGAGGCCGCGATCGCTGTCGCGTTCGGCAAGAAGGCGGCCGCGCACTTGCACCGTCAAGCGCACGAGGTGCATGCAGGGGTCGCGTTCATCGTCGACCACGACCTCACGCTGTTCTCGCGCCGAGCGAAGTTCTGGGAGAACAACTTGGGCGACGCGCGCTACTACCAGGAGCTCTTGGCGCACGAGATGAGCATCTGACCTCTGCTCGTCGCGGTCTGTTCGCCAGCCGGCACGTCACGGAATTTGAGAATCGGCGTGTGCTCGGCCACGCTGCGCCCGTCATTGAGGAGCCGGCCATCGAGAAGCCGGTCATCGAGGAGGTAGCCATGGGCGACAGGTTGCTCGGCAAGGTCTGCATCGTCACCGGTGCGGCGCAAGGAATCGGAGCCGCGTACGCGCGGGCGATGGCAGCCGAGGGCGCCGATGTCGTGATCATCGACCTGAAGCGCATCGACCAGGCGAAGGATGTCGAAGACGACGTCAAGGCACTCGGTCGGCGGGCGCTCACTCTGAAAGCCGACGTGACCGATCCCGAACAGATGACGGAGATGGGAACGACGGTGGTCGACGAGTTCGGTCACGTCGACTGCCTGGTGAACAACGCCGCGCTCATGTTCGACCAGCTCACGGCCAGCTGGGACGACTTCCTGGCCGTGAATTTCATGGGCATCGTCAACGCGTCGAACGCGGTGGTCCCGTACCTGTGGGAGCAGCGCCGTGGCTCGATCGTCAACATCTCGTCGACGGCAGCGTTTCCGCTCCCGCTGCCCGCGATGTTCATGGCCGGCGAAGACTCGCCGCCGCCGACGATCGCGCCCGCGGGCTACGGGCTCACGAAGTGGATGGTGATCTACCAGACCCGCCAGATGGCGCAGATGCTCGGTCGGCGCGGGATCCGCGTGAACGCGGTGTGCCCCGGGGTCACGATGTCACCGGCGACGAAGGCGGTGGTGCCGGAACCGATCATCGACACGCTCCGCGCCGCGTCAGCACTCGGAACGACGCTCGAGCCCGAGGACATGACTGGCCTGATCGTGTTCCTCGCGTCGGACGAGAGCTCGAAGATGACCGGCCAGGTCCTGATCAACGACGCTGGCACCTGGTTCAGCGGATAGGGAGCTGCTGGCGTGCTGGAGGGCCGGGTGCGCCCTCGGCAGGATTCGAACCTGCGCGCGGACGGCGCGGGGGTTGGGTGGCGATGTGGAGCATCGGCAGTGCGCCCTCGGCAGGATTCGAACCTGCGCGCGGACGGCGCGGG
>JBBDHW010000069.1:0-41557 GCA_040880805.1 Acidimicrobiia bacterium
CGCGTCAACCAACGACACCCGAGGCACCAACCGACCGTGAATCGGTGGATCGAGGTTTAGTGCCTCGAGAGCCTCGTGAGTGCCAACTTCAGCGAGACTAAACAGCCGCGCCAGCGCGAGAAACTCCAAGCTTGGGAAATGCATGGCTATGTCAACACAAGCGCGAACGTGCTCTTCGTCGTGGAACCGGTATTGATTCTCCTCCCTGGCGACATCGCCCGCTAGCACGTCCAGAAGTGCCTGCGCCTGGTCACTCGTACCGCGAGCAGCGAACACGCAGGCCGTCTTTGTCGCTTGCGTAGTAAGCGCGCGCGTTGGCCCTTCTACGAGTTCTCCCGCACGACCTCGGGTCATGATGTCGAGCAGCCCGGTGAGTAGTTGTGCAGCGGTGTCGTCGGGGACGAGGTCGTGTTGCGCCGCAACAAGAGCCAGGGTCGTGACCTGTTGCCACCACGGGCTTAAATTCAGGTTCGCCACTGGCAGCGGACGGTCTCCAACTGCGTCCGCAAGTTGGAGGAGCTTCTTCGTTTCGCCGGCCCACTGGTAGCACATCGCTGCGCGGTCCGGCTCGGCGTTGGCAGCGTAGAGATCGCCCAGCATTTCGACCGCCGCGTCCTCATCGACCCAGTCGCCGGTGACGATGCTGTCGGCGAGCCATCGGCGCGCGGACCGGATCGCGTCAACGGGCCGGTTGTCGAGCGCGGCGCGACGCGCGTCCATCTCTGGATCACGTACGCGGCGGAGGATGCGGCCACTCGTCGCCTTCGGTAGCGCCTGCGCGAGCAAGTGCTCCTCGTCGATGTTTCCGCTCCATGGGCCGTACCTGATATGAACGGCGCGAATGGCGTAAAGCCATCCTGCGGCGTCGTCGGTACGGCCGTCATGGATTGCGCTCGCTACTGCCTGCCGCCAATGCTCGAGAGCATCGTCCGATGATCCGTCCATGGCATTGCGTCGGGCTTCGGTAGCGAGCACTAACGCGGCTTGCGACCGCGGCAGCCGCATCTGGCGCGCTTCGGCGAGCAGACGCCCGCGCTCTTCATTGTCATAGCTCGCGCCGATCATGCGCAGGCGCACTGCCAGGTCTTCGTTCGGGGGAGCCGGTCGTGGCATCTCAAGTTGGTCAAGCGCTGACGCGACTAGATCGCGAACGGCTCCAGCGCGATCAGATCCGCTGTCGGTCATGTCTTGGTCGAGGTCATCGCTCGCCGTCGCCGCGACTCCGTCTGCCGCCGCAAGCTCGGCTAGGAGCAACACGAGCAAGGGTTGGTACTCGGGTACAGCAACACCATCTGGCGTGTTGGCCAGGAGGCGAAGCAATTCATTGTTGTGGCCGAACGGATGCTCTGCTGTGTAGACGGCGGCACTAATGAGTTCCGCGTGCGTTGTGGCGACGGGGCTCCGCTCCGCTACGACGTCCTCGGAGTCCGAGCGAATGAGGTCGTTCATCCTGTGGCTCAAGAGGCGCGCCTGGTGCAGGTCGCCCTCGTGCAGCGCTTGCGCGGCAAGCCGTGCATCAAGCGCACAAGCGTCGTCGACGTCATCCGCGGTCGCGAGCGCATCCAGCTGGCGGCGCCACATCACGTGAGCGTGCCCGCCGAACCCTTGCGCGGTCAGCCGCTCGCCAATCTGCCCGTACGCTGCAGCCGCGGCCACCGGATCTGTTGCTTCCAAGCGTTCGGCTTCGACGACATCTCGATCGAGCCCATCGACACCGAGCGGGCTAAGCAGAACCTGGTCCGCTACACGAGTCCACTCCGGTGGCGGAGCAGCAACCCCGGGAAGTGGCGCGCCCGTGCAGAACGCTTCGGCTGTCTCCCGTGTCCAGAAGCGCGCGACGATGTCCGCCCGTTCGCGAAGAACATCGTTCAGCTCATCTGGTCCCCAGAGGTCGAGCTCGAATTCGTCCGAGTACTCGTCTTGTAGGGCCGCGAGCTCGTCTAAGACCTGCGTGGTCCGCGCTGCGTGGTTGCTGACCGCCACGATGAACTGCAGAGCATTAAACGGCCGGCGCCCCGACGCGAACTTCTCCACGGCTGCACGGAGCGATGCGGCTCCGAACGTCGCGACATGCTTGCACTGCACGACCGTGTAGCCGCCGCCGGGCCGCCTTCCGGCGAGGTCGATACCGAACTGGGCTTGCCCCGGCATGCCATACCGGCGAAAGCGCATCTGATTCAACCCCAACACATAGCGAGATATCGCCGCCACCAACTGCTCGAACGCTTCCCAGCCGATATCGAGCCGCAGGTCGCCCCCGGCTGGGACGTTGCCTGGACCGAGCGAAGCGACCGGCCCGGCCAGCACAGGATCTTCCGACACGGCCTGCCACCCCGATGCGCGGCCGCCATCGTCACCGCCGTCTTGTGCGGGCGCGACTCCAGAAGTCACGCAACCATTGTCCTCCACCGTGGCCGTTGAAGACGATTCCTATCCGGAACCGGTACCCTCGTCCGCCCACGTCGATCGATCGCGCCATAACACGCGCTCAAGATCGCGGCCGCCGACCGGTCGCCCGACGCGACAGATCGGCAGTGCGTCCAGGAGTTTGGACGCCATGACAACGAGGAGGTTGTTGTGACGTAACCGAGCGACAAGCTCAGGTCAGCCAGCCGGTGTGAGTCCGGTCCGGGGAGACGCCAGGGTCCCTGGTAGCTGGCTCCCGGCGTCGAGAGAGATCTCGCCGTCGAAGCGGAGCGACAACACCTCGTTGAGGGGGTGGCGACTGGCCAGTCCGCAGCATGAAGCGAAGCCTGCAACGTCGTCATGGCGCACCCGCACGTTGTGTGCGGGACAAGAGGGAGCCGAGCCTGTTGCCGATGGGCGAAGGCCATGGAAGACGCTTTTGGTCCTGGAGCGAGCGTCGATGAACCCTCCGGCGTAAGGGGGCGTGGAATGGTCAGAAGGTTGTCCTGGGAACTGGAGAGGCCCTCCTCGGCCCCGGGCTGCGGGCCCGGGAAGCATGCGTGTCTATAACCGGTGATCCCGGGAAGTGACAGGCGGCCGAGAGGGAGTCGGAGGGGGTCGTAGGTGCGCCGGGATAAACCGGCATGGAGGAGGAGATGGAAGAGCTCTACGTCGAAGGGGTAGCGACCCACGATGACCCCGAACCGTGCGTTGGCGTTCGCGAGGGCGTTGGCGAAGCGTCGGTAGGGGCACGTGCAGGCCGGGCTATTGAGCCGCGTAATCACGGAGTTCGGGGTGCCGACGTGGTCTACGGAAACGGAAGGCAACACTGCCAGCAGCGTTATCGCGAGTTGTTGGTGGGCCCCGCGCGGTCAGAGAACCAGGGCATGTACGGAACCTCCATGCGCGAGAACCGGGAGGTCCCGCGCTTGCCCGTCGGGTTGATCACCGGGCGGGCCGCTCAGGAAAGGCTGAGGCCGCACGCCTGAGATGTACGAGCGCGGGAAGTCAGACAACTCTGTAGTACCTGCGAAGCCGCCGAACAAGGCCGGGGGACCGGTTGCGGAGGTGGTGGAGGGAAGGGGGTTGGCCAAGGGGAACACGGACAGTTCGACACGCCCCGGACGCAGCGCCGGGTCTGGCGTGTCAAGCGGGCTGGATCGTGTGCGCGAAGTAGCACGCAAGGACAAAGAAGCACGGTTCACTGCACTGCTGCACCACGTCGATCTGTCTCGGCTCTGGGCGGCCTACGCGGCGATCAACCCGAAGGCTGCATCAGGTGTCGATCAGGTGACGTGGGACGCCTACGGGCAGAACCTTCGAGCCAACCTCGAAGACCTGCTCGGCCGTGTCCACAGCGGTGCGTACCGGGCGAGCCCTTCTCGGAGGGTGTACATCCCGAAACCGGACGGGCAACAACGCCCGCTCGGTATCGCCACGTTGGAGGACAAGATCGTCCAGCGGGCGGTGGTCGAGGTGCT
Organism: Acidimicrobiia bacterium; assembly: GCA_040880805.1. Taxonomy (NCBI): domain Bacteria; kingdom Bacillati; phylum Actinomycetota; class Acidimicrobiia; species Acidimicrobiia bacterium. The sequence goes on from JBBDHW010000069.1 coordinate 3,888, forward strand.
CAACGCCATCTACGAGGTGGACTTTGTCGGCTTCTCCTACGGGTTCCGGCCGGGGCGCGGCCCGCATGACGCGTTGGATGCGCTCGCGGTTGGGATCACGGAGAGAAAGGTGAACTGGATACTCGACGCTGATGTCAGCGACTTCTTCTCCAAGCTTGATCAGGCCTGGCTGATGAGGTTCCTCGAGCATCGCATTGCGGACAAGCGAGTCCTGCGGCTCATCCGGAAATGGCTGGCTGCAGGGGTCGTCGAGGACGGCAATTGGTCGGAGACGATCGAGGGGTCACCGCAGGGGGCATCGGTTTCGCCGTTGCTCGCGAACGTGTACCTCCACTATGTCTTCGATCGCTGGGTCCGACAGTGGAGACGAAGGCACGCCCGGGGCGACATCGTCGTCACCCGCGTCGCCGACGACTTCGTGGTCGGGTTCCAGCATCTCGGTGACGCAAAACGGTTCCTCCACGATCTTCGCGAGCGGTTCGCGAAGTTCAACCTGGAGCTGCACCCGGACAAGACCCGCCTGATCGAGTTCGGCCGCTTCGCGGCGTCGAACCGGCGAGAGCACGGTCTTCCGAAACCGGAGACGTTCGATTTCTTGGGCTTCACGCATATTTGCGGGAAGACGAAGGACGGGCGCTTCTGGCTCCGGCGCGTCACCATCAAGAAGAGGTTGCGGGCCAAGCTGAAGCAGGTGAAAGCCGAGCTTCGGCGACGCCGGCACCTCCCCGTCCCCGATCAGGGGCGCTGGCTCGCGAGCGTGGTGCGAGGACATCTCGCCTACTACGCCGTACCAGGCAACATCGACGCGGTGTCGGCCTTCCGTGACGAGGTCAGACGGCACTGGCATGAAACGCTTCGGCGCCGAAGCCAGCGCAGCAGACTCACCTGGGAGCGCTATGGCCGGATCGCCAATCGATGGCTACCCCCTGCCCGCATCGTGCATCCCCACCCCAGCATGCGCTTCGCTGCCAGGACCCAAGGCAGGAGCCCGGTGCGGTAGTTCCGCACGCCGGGATCTGTCCGGGGGGCCGCCCGCAAGGGCGGTCCCTACCGGGCTTAGTGGTGACGGTCGGGACAACACAACCCGGCCCGAGCGAAGGGCCCCTGGTTCACCGGTGCACGTGAAGGAGTTGAGGGACTCTGATGAGTGCCGAGCGATCGGCTAGGTCCGTCAGCGACACCGAGGGTGTCGATCGGGTTCGAGCGCTCCAACGCGTGCTGTATCGCAGTGCCAAGCAGGATCCACGGCGACGTTTCCATGCCCTCTATGACAAGGTCGCTCGCAGCGACGTACTTGTCCGGGCCTGGGGTGATGTCCGTGCCAACGCCGGGGCTCCGGGTGTTGATGGGATGACCATCGACGCGATCGTGGAGTCCGGGGTGGGGGAGTTCCTCGATGCACTCGCCGTGGAGTTGGGTGCCGAGAGGTATCGGCCCCAGCCGTTGCGGCGGGTGCATATCCCCAAGAGCGAGCCGGGTAAGACGCGGCCGCTCGGTATCCCCACGGTGCGCGACCGGGTGGTGATGACCGCGGCGAAGATCGTCCTCGAGCCGTTGTTCGAGGCCGACTTTCGTCCGGTCAGTTTCGGGTTTCGCCCGAGACGTTCGGCTCATATGGCCCTCGAGGTCATTCGGGTCGAGGCCAACCGGGGCGCGGAGTGGGTACTCGACGCTGACGTGTCGGACTGCTTCGGCTCGCTCGACCACGACGCTTTGATGGGCCAAGTGGCCCGACGGGTATCGGACCGGGCGATGTTGAAGTTGATCCGGGCGTGGCTGCGAGTCGGGGTGTTGGAGGACGGGGTGATCACCGACAGTGGGTCGGGAACCCCGCAAGGTTCACCTATCTCTCCGCTGCTCGCCAACATCGCGCTGCACGTCGTCGACGTGGAGTGGGAACAAGCGAGCCAGCGGCTCGGTGTGCTTGTCCGTTACGCCGATGACTTCGTGGTGCTCTGTTCGACGCGCAGTCGCGCCGAAGAAGCACGACGGCGAGTGCGTGCGAGTCTTGGTCGACTCGGGTTGGTGTTACATCCCGACAAGACCACGATCGTGTGTCTCGCCGGCGGCGAACAGGGCTTCGACTTCTTGGGGTTCCATCATCGCAAGAAGGAATCCAAGAAGTATCCGGGTCGCTACTACTTACAGAAGTGGCCCTCGACGCGGGCCATGGCTTCCATCCGAGCCAAGATCCGCGACCGCACCGATCGGCGGTGGGTCGGACATGACATGGTCGACATTGTCGACGGACTCAACTCCGTGCTGCGCGGCTGGGGCGGCTACTTCCGTCACGGCAACTCGGCACGCAAGTTCGCCGTCATCGACAGCTACGCCCATGAACGACTCGCCATCCTGGCAAGCAACAAGCACGGACTCCGAGGCCGCAACTGGGTCAGCAGATACACCTACGGCTGGCTCAGCGACCTCGGGATCTATCGTCTCAGCGGCAACGTCCGACCATGGACGCCTGCGCATGCCTCGCGATGAACGGTGTCCGAGAGCCGTGTGCGGGAGAACCGCATGCACGGTTCGAAAGGGGGCCGCTGGCGAAGCTGCACCCACGGCGCGACGGAAACCATGCACCCACCGCGGAAACGCGTGGGACTGAGCCCGTCCGACCTACCGGCACGCAGACCAACCAGCGGCCTACCTCACCGTCGGAGTGTCATTGAGCAGCGCCCCGTAACAGTCGGATTCGAGCCCAGGTCTCGTTTGGGCCCCGGGCCGTCTGCTCATCCGATGTCGATTTCGATCCCGAGGTCGTGTTCGACGGCGAGTTGTTGGGCGGTGGTGCGTTCGAGCGCGCGTCGCAGGTCTTGCATCGGGTTGCGATCGATGAGGTGTCCGTGGTCGTGTTCGAGGACTGGCGATGCGACGGTGTAGAGGCGGTTCTCGTCGCGCCCGCGGGAGAGCGCGGTGTAGCCGGTCTCGCGGGTGAGTCGGTCGTCAGCGAGTACGTAGGCCCGATCGACGGTGAGGCCTTGTGCTTTGTGGATCGTGGTCGCGTAGGCGTGCACGACGGCGCGACTGTCGAGGTACGTCGCGGGCAGCGTGACGGCAATACCGTCGTCGGTTCCGACGGTGAGCGATCGACCTTCGGCATCGACCGAGACCACGGTGCCGGTCGTGCCGTTGGTGACGCCGAGCCGGCGCGCGTTGCGCAAGGTCATGATGCGGTCGCCGGCCTGGAACGGTCGGTCTGCGATGTCGAACACGGGTCCGGTGAGAAGGCCCGCGTCGTTGAGGTTGCAACGCGCGAGGTAGTTGAGGGTGTGGACGTCTTTCCAGCGGCTCGCGAGCATCAGCGCGTGTGCGCCTTGTCGATGGGCAGCCGCGTAGTCGCGCGCGAGGTGCACTCTCGCGGCGCTGGCGGTGGGCGCCGAGGTGATCCGATCGTGTTCGAAGTAGGCGTCGAGAGCGGGCGCAGCGTGACCGTCGCGCAGTTCGGTGAGGGCAGTCCGTTCCCAGGCCGCGCGCTGACGTCGGTTGGTCTGGAGGTGGATACCTCCGAGGCTGTGGTCGAGCGCGGCGAGGAGTCCGCCGGCTTCGATCTCGGGGAGCTGCTTGGGGTCGCCGACGAGAACGATCTTGGCCTGTGCGCGCTGGGCCGCGTCGAGGAGGGACGCCAGGGTGCGGGTACCGGCCATCCCCGCCTCGTCGACGATCAACACCGCGTGGGCTGGTAAGCCGGCGGCTGCGATCTCTCGTGTCAGTGCTGCGATGGTGTGCGACGGGGTCCCGGTTGAGTTCTCGAGCTGGCGTGCGGCCTTGGCCGCGACTGCGCACCCGACAGTCTGGTAGCCGGCGGCGTCCCAGGCGGCGCGTGCCGCGGTCAACGCGGTGGTTTTGCCCGCGCCCGCGGGGGCGATGACGACCTCGACGCCGCGTCCTGTTTGGGTGAGCGCGCGCACCATCTGCTGTTGCTCGTCGCTGAGGTGAGGATGATCGATCAGGGTGGCTTCGACGATGTAGGGGCCGACGACGGCTGTCCGTTCGTGGGCGCGGGCTTCGGCGTCGCCGAGGAGTCTCAGCTCGAGTGAGAAGAGTTCGGTAGTTGTGTAACGCGCGCCGAGGCTCGGTGCTTCCGTGCGGCGGCCGTCGTGTCGGCGCATCCGGACTGTCGCCGTGCCATCGAGTTCGAGGACGGAGCTTCGGGCCAGCGTTTGGTCTGCGGCCCGTTCGATCTCGGTGGTGGGAGCACCGTGGGGGAGCTGATTGCACCAGGCTTGGATCACGTCACGTCGGTCGAACGTCGATGCGCGCGCGGTCAGCCCGTCCGGGCCGAGGAGCTCGGTCTCGATTCCCTGCAGTGTTGTATCGGTGACGCCGGTCGAGCGCACTCTGCCCGTCAGTCTGCCGATGGCCGTTGCGTCGATGCCGTCGTCGGCGGCACTCTCCTGCCACTCGATGCGACACGCGTCGAGGTCGACGTGCGGGTCTTTGGGCGCGCGGGTATCGAGTGTCGCGATCTGTGCGGCGCGCGCAGAGCTGAGGCCGAGCTCGTCGAGGCGGTCGAGCACGGCCTGACGGCGTTGTGAGAGGTGCTCGATGAGACTGCGCGGGATACCGGCGAGGTCGGCGATGCCGTTGTGGACGCTCTGCCACTCGACGCCGAGCCGGGCCGTGAGCTCGTAGCGCAGCTGGGCTTCGTAGAGATGACCCGCGGTCTTGGAGAGCCCGAAGAGATGGCGGCCATCGAGCGCACACCAACGGCTTTCCGGCCCGCGGGTCAGGTTGGCGACCAGGACGTGGGTGTGCAGGTGCGGATCGCCGGCCCGGCTGGTGCGATGCCGGAATCCGGCCGCGACAAACCCGTCACCGTTGAGCACGCGCGCACCGCCAGCGCCTCGTCGTACCGCGCAGGCGTTGCGTTCCAGCCAGTCGACTGCGCTCTCGACTGCGGCGTCGTGCGCGTCGCGGACCTGCGCCGCGATCGCATCGTCGGCGAGCGCGAAGACGATCGACACAGACTTCGGGGCCGAGAACGTGAGGTCGAATCCTGGTGTCCGGTTCTCCCGGGCCCGGTCGAGGCGGTCGCCGGTGCGCGGGTCGAGGCCTTCGAGCACCGCGTGAAGATCCTCAGCCTTGACTGACCCACCGAGCCCGAGGGTGATCGCGTGTTGGCCGAACCAGCGTCCGGGCGCCTCGCCCGATCCGAGGTAGTAGTCCTCCCGCCCGGCGGCCACGCTCTCGAGGTAGTAGGCGGCGCGAGCCGGCCCGAGCACACCGATTCCCAGCATCGACGCGCCTCAGTCGGTCGTGCGGGAAGCCCGCGCCAGCACCTCGTCGATCGCGAAGCGCGGCACGACGATGCGCCTGCCGAGTCGCAACGCCGGGAGTTCGCCGCGGGCGACCAACTGATACGCAAACGCCCGCGAGATCCCCAGCCGCGCGGCCGCCTGTTCAACCGAAAAGACGAGCGGCGGTTCGGGGTCCAGGTGGATCATGGGTTCCTCCTTGCTCAGAGAGATGCAGAGAGGATGAAGGACGGCCCTGCTCACGCGTCTGCCACTCCGTCGCACGTTCGGCGCAAATTGCGAAGAGTCGGGTCGTGCGACGCGCGCCAGCTTCAGCGACGTCATGCCAACCATCGCCAGTCGAAGCGGTTGTTCCATCGCTCGAGCGCGATGGCCGGGACGCAATTGCGGCAGAGAAGCGGCCCCCGCGCTCACCTCGCGTCTTGTCGCGCATCACGGGAGCAGAGCCGAGCGACGCCGGTGGGGAGGTGGGCCCTTGCTTCTCGAGTCGTGAGCAAGGAGTCGCACTCCGAAGAGTGCAAGGGCGTGCGGGTTCTCCGAGAGTTCGGTGAAGGTGCCTGGAGTTCGGCCTGACATCCTCACAGGGCTCGGTCATGACAGCCACCGAAGGGCGAGACGACGGGCAACTGAACACGTCCGATTGGAGCCGAGAGATGACGGCGGTGGTCGTCGGTTCGGGTTTCGGTGCAGCCGCCGGCTCCGCCTCGCGCGAAGTTGTCGCACCCGTCTCGTACGCTTGTGGCCGATTGGTGCCGGGCGTTCAGGAGGGGGATTTCGTGAAGGCCAGCTCGCGGGCGAGTGCGATGGCGATCGCGGCGAGGGCACGTCCGCGCGCCTCCGCGCAGCACCCGGTCGGGAGCGAGCGCCACTCCTTCCCGGGGTGGTGGTTACTGGGCGTATCTAACGCGGCCCGGTACGCGGCCACAAGAGCATCGAGGTATGGCACTGCTTTCCCCTCGGGATCGGCGGGTTACTCGAGGGGGAAGTGCTCCCCGGACCGTATCCGAGGGGTGTGACGGCCATGCCGGTCGATGTCGAGCGGTTGCAGGAAGATGCGCGGGTTCGCTTTCCCGGTCGAGCCGAGATCGTGACGCTCGTCAAGGTCAAGACCGGGCCCTTCTGGGAGTTCTTCTTCGAGGGGCCAAGTGGTCCGGGCAAGGTCGTGCTAGCTGAGTCCGAGCTTGCCGGCATCGAGTTCGTCGAGACGCCGGCCGATCTCCGCTTCGACGGCGACGCAGTTCAGTTCCGCCTGGGTATCGAAGCGCGCCGAATCGACATCGCGTTCGCGTACGACATGGCGGCCGTCGCGGTGTCGAACATCCAGCCGCTCCCTCACCAACTCGAAGCGGTATACGGCTGCTTCCTGCGTGAGCCCCGGCTTCGGTTCTTGCTGGCCGATGATCCGGGCGCGGGCAAGACGATCATGGCGGGGCTCTACATGAAGGAGCTCATCCTCCGCCGCGCGGGCGATCGCATCCTGGTGGTGACGCCTGCGAACCTGCGGCCTCAATGGGTCCGGGAGCTCGCGGAGCGCTTCCAACTCGATTTTGTGCAGCTGGGCGCGTCGCACTTCGACGCCAGCCTCACCGAGAATCCGTGGGACCAGTTCGACCGGGTCGTGGTGAGCCGCGATTTCCTGCGCACCGACCGCGCGCGCGAGTCGTTCGACGCGGCAGAACGCGAGTGGGACCTGGCGGTCATCGACGAGGCGCACGGCTTCACGTTGAGCGTCGATGGGCGCGGCTACATCAAAGACCGGACCGAGCGCTATAAGGCCGCCGAAGCGGTCGCGAGGAGCAGCCATCGGCTCGTGCTGATGACGGCCACGCCACACTCCGGTCGCAATCACAGCCTGTGGGGTCTGTTGCGGCTGCTTGACCTGGACGCGTGGGGCGATCGGTGTCCGACGAAGTTCGAGGTTCCCCAGCAGTCGTTCCGGAAGGTCTCCAAGGAGATCATGACCGACATGGCCGGTCAGAAGCTCTTCAAGGACCGTCATCCTCACCGCGTCGAGTATGAACTCGTTGGCGACGAATGGGATCTCTACGAGGCGGTGACCGATTTCGTCTCGCGCAAGCTGCGCGAGATCCGCGGTGAGTCATCTCGGTCGACTGCCGGCTTCGCGCTCACCACGATGCAACGGCGGGTCGCGTCGAGCACTCGCGCAATTCGCAGGACCCTCGAACGCAGACTCGCCAACATCGAGAAGGCACTGGAGGACCCCGAGGCTTACCTGCGCAATCGTCGCTCGTTCCAGGCATCACTTGTGGACGAGGGCGAGGACTTGGACGACCTCGAGGAAGAGGACCGGTGGCTGCGAGAGGAGCGCGCGCTCGAGGAGTGGCTGCCCGACACGGTCTACGAGCTGGAGGCGGAGCGCGACGCGCTCGGGCCGCTGCTCACCCGCGCCCAAGAGGTCGAGGCGAAGCGCACCGAGCGCAAGCTCACCGAGCTGCTCGAGGTTGTGCGCAGCCAGGGGCTCAAGGAGGATCGGCGCAAGCAGCTGCTGATCTTCACCGAGCACAAGGACACGCTCGATTACCTCGTCGAGAACCTGTCCGGCGAGTTCGAGGTCGCGGTGATCCACGGCCAGATGAAACTTCCCGACCGCATTGCCCAGGAACGGTTCTTCCGCGAGAAGGCGCAGATCATGGTGGCGACGGAAGCCGCGGGGGAGGGCATCAACCTGCAGTTCTGCCATCTCATGGTCAACTACGACATCCCGTGGAACCCGAACCGGCTCGAGCAGCGCATGGGTCGTATCCACCGCATCGGTCAGACCCAAGACGTGCACATCTTCAACCTCATCGCCGCCAATACCCGCGAGGGATACGTCCTCAACACGCTCCTCAAGAAGATGGAGAACATGGGCATCGCGCTCGGCGACAAGGTCTTCGACGTCGTCGGCCTGGCCGTCGCGACGAACCTTCGCGAGCTCATCGAAGCGGTGCTTGCCGGCGAGCTCACGAAGGAAGAGGCCGTCGAATCGTTCGGCGGAGCTGAGGCCGACCCCGCTACCGTCGCTCGCGCCAACGACCTGCTCGAGAGCGCGCTCGCCCGCCACCATCTCGACTGGCAGACCGAACGTGATCGGCATTCACGAGCCGAGGAACGTCGGCTTCCACCCACGTACTTCGAGCGGTTCTTCCTCGACGCGCTCACGTTTTCGGGCGGCAAGGCCAGCCGCCGCCTCGACACCGGCACCGTACGAGTTGATCGCTCGCCGGACACCTTGGTCGCGATGAGTCGCACCGCGTCGAGTCTCCGCCGCATCGAGCCCGAGTACGCGCGCCTGACCTTCGACAAGTCGGTCGTGAGTCGGGCTCGGCGAGCCGACGAGGAGGCGGGTCTTCCCGCGGCGGAACTCTGTGGTCCCGGTCATCCGCTCTTCGATGCGCTCGTCAGCTTCGTGATCGATCGCGCGTCCGCGGAACTCGCCAAGGGTGCGGTGTTCTTCGATCCTGACGCGACTGAGCCCGTCGTGGTCCGGTTCCTCGTCGGCGACGTGGTCGACGGCAACGGCGAGGTTGTGCGGCGTTCGCTCGCGGTGGCGCGCGTCTCCATCGATGGTCGACCCGAGCGCGGCTCTTCGGCTTCTCTCTACGACGTTATTCCGCCGAACGACGAGATGAGCGCAGCGCCGAGTGAGATCGCAACTGTCGCAGCACCGGTGGATGAGGAGCTGGTGATGTGGGCGCGCCAGCATCTCTTCGAGCCCGTGTTCGACGAAGCGAAGGCCGAACGCGAGCATGTCGCCGCGATCCAGAGTGACTTTCTACGTCGCTCGTTCGGCGCGCTGCTCGCCCAGGCCGACCAGGCGATCATCGCATCCGAAGAAGAGGGCGACCGCGGCGTGCAAGGCGCGGAAGGTCGGCTCCGGAAGGCCGAGCTCGTGAAGGAGCAGTACGAACTGCGTCGGTCACAGCGCATCGAAGAGACCGAGCGAGGCCGGCGCGTCAGCCGCGGTGACGTGACCGTCGTCGGCAGCGCGCTTCTCCTCCCGCTTCCCGACCCGACTGAGTTGGTAAGTGCGACGCCAGCCAGCGGGGAGCATCTCACTGATGCGGAGGTCGAACACATCGCGGTTCAGGTTGCACGCGAGTACGAGCAGCGACGCGGCGCGACCGTCCGGTCGGTCGAGTCAGACAACGTCGGCTTCGACCTGTTGTCCCTTCTCGACCTCGAACGTCGATGCATCGAGGTGAAGGGCAGAGCAGGCGTCGGCCGCGTCGAGCTCACCTGGAGCGAGTTCGCGAAGTGCCAGGAGCTGGGCGATGACTACTGGCTGTACGTCGTGCTCGACTGCGGAACCCCGGCGCCGCGCCTCTATCGGGTGCAGAATCCCGCGCAGGCACTCGCAGGCGCGTGGCAGCCTTCTCTCGATGTGCGTTACCGGATCGACCCCGAGCCAGTGATTGAAGCAGCTCGGTCGGCACCAGCCTGATCGCGAGGAAAGGAGGTTGCGGATGACTAGACGACGACGCTGCCACCCCGCGTCGCGGCCTGTAGCGTCTCGCGAGATCGAGGGTCTTGACCATCAGTTCTTCTGGCGCGGAGTCGAACTCGATCAGCTCCTGGCCGGTGCCAGACCACTCCGCTCGATGAGTGAGCTTCGCATCGAAGGGCTGACGCCTGACGAGGGTGACGCCTTCTTGAGGGCGATCCGAGGATAGGTATTCGTGATGCCGACACCAGAAGTTGCGGTAGCGCCCGCGCGCATCGAGAGCATCAGAATCCAGAACTACCGCGTGCTCAGAGACCTGGAGATGCGGAACCTTACGCCGCTTGCCGTGCTGTTGGGCCCGAATGGCAGCGGGAAGTCGACCGTCTTCGACGTGTTCGCGTTCTTGTCTGAGTGCTTCACCGTGGGCCTTCGCCGAGCCTGGGACAAGCGAAACCGCTTCAAGGAGCTCCGCAGCCGCGGCGCTGAAGGTCCGATCGTCATCGAGCTGAAGTATCGCGAGCGTCCCGGGACTGGGCTCATCACCTACCACCTGGCCATCGACGAGACCCGCGCGGGGCCAATCGTCGCCGAGGAGTGGCTGCAATGGCGACGCGGCCAGTTCGGGAGACCGTTTCGGTTTCTCGAATTCCAACGCGGTACCGGCAATGTCATCTCGGGTGATCTTCCGGAGATCACCGATCAGCGAGTCAACGAGACCTTGGAAGCCCCGGATCTTCTCGCCGTCAACACACTCGGTCAGTTCGCTCGACATCCTCGAGTGAGTGCGTTGCGCCGGTTCATCAGCGGCTGGTACCTGTCGTACCTCAGTGCTGACAGCACCAGAGGCGTGCCTGAGTCAGGGCCTCAAGAGCACCTGTCGCAGACTGGCGACAACCTGCCGAACGTCATCCAGTACCTGAAGGAGCAACATCCGGATCGGTTGGCGCACATCCTTGACGTGCTCGCACAGCGGATCCCGCGACTCGAGCGCGTTGATGCAGAACTCCTTGCCGACGGGCGGCTCCTGTTGCAGATCAAGGACGCGCCGTTCGTCGAGCCCATCCTCGCGAAGTTCGCGTCGGATGGAACGCTCAAGATGCTTGCGTACCTCACGATGCTGTACGACCCCGAACCTTCGCCGCTCATCGGAATCGAAGAGCCGGAGAACCAGCTCCATCCGCGGCTGCTCCCGCAGCTCGCCGAAGAATGCCGGCAAGCAGCGAGCAGGAGCCAACTCCTTGTTACGACCCATTCGCCGTACTTCGTCGATGGCCTCCGTGCCGACGAGCTGTGGGTCTTGTATCGAGCCGAAGACGGATTCGCCCGCGCGGTTCGCGCGAGCGATATGGAGAAGGTGCGCGACTTCATGGCAGAGGGAGCGCAGCTCGGTGACCTTTGGATGGAGGGGTACTTCGACGTGGGCGATCCGCTCACCGCGGCGGGTGGTCCGAGGGTCTCCACCTGATGTACGTCGAGCTTCTCGTTGAGGAACCATCGGCCGAGGAGGCTCTCCGCGTGCTCCTTCCGAAGATGCTTGGGGACGAGCACATGTTTGAGATTCACGTGTTCCGAGGGAAGCGCGATCTTCTCGCAAAGCTCCCCGGGCGACTACGCGGCTACGCGCGGTGGATCAAACATGCGCACGCCAAGGTAGCTGTGCTCGTCGACGAGGATCGAGAGGATTGCCTGGCGCTGAAGCGGAAGCTGGAGCGCGCTGCGGCCGACGCGGGCTTGGTCACGAAAAGCAGCGCCGCGCCCGGCGACCCGTTCCTCGTGCTCACACGGTTTGCCGTCGAGGAGCTCGAGGCGTGGTTCTTCGGTGATTGCGACGCGGTCCGTGCCGCCTACCCGGGCGTGCCGACCACGCTCGAGCAGCGTGCGCCATTCCGCGATCCCGATGCAATCTTGGGCGGGACCTGGGAGCGCCTCGAAAAGGTGCTGCAGCAGGCTGGCTACCACCGCGGAGGCCTGGCGAAGTCCTTGGCAGCACGCGACATTGCCGCTCACATGGACCCCCTCCGGAACAGGTCGCGGAGTTTCCAGCATTTTCATAGCGGCCTGGTCGCACTGGTCTCGGTGTGACCGCGCGACGGTTGATCGAGGAGGAGCTTCCGCTTGCGGTGGTAAACGCCGAGTCGGCGCGCGAGAAGTCGCTCCGTCATGGTCACATCTCGACGATGCACCTCTGGTGGGCGCGACGCCCCCTCGCGATGAGCCGCGCAGTGGTGTTCGGGACGCTCCTTCCGGACCCCGCCGATCCCGCGCGCCGGAAGGAGATCCTCGACCTTCTTGCGCAGGCGGCGTCGTTCGAGGCGTCGGTGCAGCCGAGCCGGATCAATCCACTGCGCGAGCTGCTCGCTCATGCCTACCCCGATGGTCCTCCGAAAGTGCTCGATTGCTTCGCGGGTGGCGGCGCGATTCCGCTCGAGGCGTTGCGGCTCGGCTGTGACGTAACCGCGATGGACCTCAATCCCGTCGCGCACCTCATCGAGAAATGCGTGCTGGAGTACCCACAGCGCTTCGGCGGAGCCGACGCCATCGGCGCGAATCCGCTCGCCGACGACTTCGTGAAGTGGGCAGGCTGGGTACGCGACCGGGTTGCGCCCGAGCTCGCGAAGGTGTTTCCCGCCGACGCCAAAGGGCGCCGGCCCGCCGTCTACTTCTGGGCCCGCACCATGACCTGCCCGAACCCGACGTGCAGAGTTCAGATCCCGCTGCTCTCGTCGTTCTGGCTCGCCAACAGCGCACGGCGCACGGTTTGGGTCGATGCGGAGCCGGTCGATGGTGAGGTGGCGCTGCGTGTGCGCACTGGCAAGCCGCCGGAGGGGCGCGATCTGTCGGCTGGCACGGTGAAAACAAGTTCGGTCACTTGTCCGAAGTGCGGGACCGCGACCGCCGCCACGGCAGTACGCGAGTACGGCAAGCGAATCGGCTTCGGTCGCCGTCTCTACGCGGTGCTTGATATCGACGGACGCGAGCGCACGTACCGGGAGCCGCGCGACGATGAGATCGAAGGCGCCGAGAAGCTCGTGGCCTCGCTGCTTGCGGATCTCGACGAGCTGCCGGATGGCACGACGCCATTGCCTGATGAAGCGATCACGAAGTCGCAGTTTCGCATTCTCCGCAGCCTCGTGTACGGGATCGACACGTTCCGCGGGCTCTTCAACGACCGCCAGCTCTACGTCCTCGGAATGTTGTGCGAAGCCGTACGCGCAGTTCACGCCGAGATGCTCGCGGAGGGGATGGAGCCCGAACGCGCCGTCGCGGTCGCGACGTACCTCGGCCTGTGCGTTGACCGCGTTGCGGATTACAACTCGTCGTTCTGTAGTTGGCACGTGACGCGCGAGTTGGTCCGCAACACCTTCCCGCGCCAAGCCATCCAGATGATCTGGGACTACGTGGAGATCGATCCGTTCCAGGACGTGTCGGGCAGCTGGGACGGGGCTGTCCGATGGATCGAGCTCGCGATCCGTCACTGCTCCCAACTGGAAACGGCCGCGTCGATCCAGCGTGGTGACGCGCAACACCTGCCGTTCGACTCGGCGACCTTCGACGCATTGATCGTTGACCCTCCGTACTACGACGCGATCCAGTACGGCGATCTCTCGGATTTCTTCTTCGTTTGGTTGAAGCGAAGTATTGGCGACCTCCATCCCGAGTTGTTCTCGACGCTGCTCACCCCGAAGCAGCAGGAGGTGATCGAGAGTCGAGCCGACAAGAAGTCGCCCGAGTACATCTCTCACGACGAATTCGAGAGCCGACTACAGCACGCGCTGAACGAGATGGCGCGGGTCGTGAAGCCGGAAGGCGTTGTCGCGATCGTGTTCGCTCATACGGACGTCGCCGCGTGGGAGCGCCTCCTGCGTGCATTGCGCGCGGCTGACCTCGTCGTGACCACCTCGTGGCCCATGAGGTCGGAGATGGCTAACCGGAGCACCGCCGCCATCAGCGCGGTGCTGGGATCATCTGTTGTGCTCGTGTGTCGTCCGCAGCGCGCGACGGAGGAAGGATTCTATGACGACGTGGTACGCGCACTCGAAGCACGGATCGCGGAGCGGCTCGACGCGTTCGAGGATATGGGTCTCGTCGGCGCCGACTATTTCGTCTCCGCGATCGGACCTGCGTTCGAGGTCTTCGCCCGGTACGCGCGCATCGTGAAGCTGTCAGGCGAGGAAGTCGATGTTTCCGACCTCATGGTGCTCGCGCGTCAGGCTGTCGCAAGTCACGCGATGCGTCGGCTCCTTGGCCAAGAGTCGCTTGCCGCGCTGGATCCCGAGTCGCTCTTCTACTTGACGTGGCGTTGGGCCTATCTGAGCGCAGCGATCCCCGCCGACGAGGCGTACAAGCTGGAGAAGGCCTTCGATGTCGATCTCGGTGCGCTGTCCACCCCGCGGGGGTTCGTGCAGCGAACTGGCTCCAACTTCTCGGTGCTCGGCCCGCAGGACCGGAAGGTCATAAGGCTCGGCATGGCACCGTCGCTCGTCGACGTGTTGCACTTGTCCTGCCAACTGTGGGACGCCGGCCGACGCAAGGAACTGGAAGAGGTCCTGGGCGCGACCGCTATGGGCGTCGAGCCCGGATTCTGGGCCACCGCCCGCGCCCTGGCGGAAGTGCTCCCCGATGGCAACAAGGAACGCACCATGTTGCTCGGCCTCACCGGCAACCGCGACACGCTCGCAGAAGCTGCGGCGCGCGCGACGACCACAATGGAACAGCTCGGACTCGGGCTGGAGGCGCAATGAGAGACGTCATCGACGGGACGCGGCCGCGTCCGGTGCGGCGCGGTGCCGCTATGACTGGTCTGAACGGCGAACGAAACGGCGTCCTGTCTGTCCTCGCGATTCTCGAGGAGGCCCCATGAGCAGTGCGCTTCGACCGTGGCGGGAGGTCGCGGTTCCGCGACCCGACATCGCCGACGGCTCGTTCGACGAATCGCTCTTCGCCGCCGACCTGGGTCTTGTCGACCGCGGCCGCGGGCCCGCCGACTACCTCGATCCGGTGACGTTCTGCGAGAAGACGTACCTCACCGAGAATCTCTCGGCGTTCCTCGGTGAGCTGACGGCTCGCCTGTCGGGCGACATGGCTGCGGCGGGCGTGTACCGGTTACAGACCGAGTTCGGCGGCGGGAAGACGCACACCCTGCTCGCCGCCTATCACCTGTTCCGCGACCCTGCTCGCGTAGCGGGCACTCCGTTCGTCTCCGAACTCGCCGAGCGTGTCGGCCGGGTGCACTTCCCGCAGGCGCGTGTAGTGGTGCTCGAGGGCGCCGCCTTGAGTGCGGGGAGGCCGGACCCGGACATCGCGGACGCCGAGGTGAACACCATGCTTGGCCAGCTCGCGTACGGCCTTGGTGGCCTCGAGGCCTATGCCAAGGTCTCCGAGCAGGACCGCCTGCTGCTCGGGTCGTCGACGGCGGAACTCGTCAAGCTCATCGAGGCACACGCTCCGTGTCTGATCCTGCTCGACGAGGCGCTTCAATATCTTGCCAAGGCGCTCTCGGTTCCCTCGCACGACGGGAATCTCGCGGCGACGACGCTCACGTTCGTCAAGGAGCTCTGTACCGCGGTGGCGAGCGTGCCCCGAGCCGCGGTCGTCGCGACGCTCACGAGCTCGAATCTCGAGGACTACGCGAGCGTCGCAGGTGAGGAGATGCAGGAACGGCTGTCGAAAGTGGTCGGGCGGACCGAGAATGTCGTCACACCCGTCGAGGGCGACGACATCTTTCCGATTCTTCATCGACGGCTTTTCGTCTCCCTCGGCGAAGAGGACGAGCGGCGCGCCGTCGCAAACGCCTACGCGGACTATTACGAGTTGCTTGGCGACGCAGTGCCAGGGACGTACCGCGAGACCGGTTACCGGGAACGGCTGGCGAACGCGTATCCATTCCATCCGGAACTCGTAGACATCTTGACGAACCGCTGGGGATCGCTTTCGGGTTTTCAGCGCACGCGGGGCGCGCTGCGAACGCTCGCGCACGTGGTCAAGGCGCTCAGCCAGCGCGGGCACCCGGAGGCGCTCATCCTGACCGGTGACGTGATGCTCGCGGACTCGGGGATCCGCGGTGAGGTGCTGCGGTTCGCGGGTGAGAGCTACAAGGCAGCGCTCAACGCCGACATCATCCGCCCCGACTCGAAGGCAGCCGAAGAGGACCGTCGTCGGGGTGGTCAGGTCGAGGAGTTGAAGCTGGCCACCGGATTGGCGACGACGGCGTTCCTGAACTCGTTCGGCTCCGACCGCGTGCTCGGCGCGTCGACCGCTCAGCTCGCCCTGGGCGTCGGCCGGCCGGGACTCTCGAAGGGCCTGATCGACGACGTGCGCGACGCGCTCGAAGGATCGCTCTGGTATATGCGTCTCGAAGGAGGCCGGTACCGGTTCACGACCGAGCCGAATCTCAACAAGGTCGTCCTCGAACGCGAAGGCGCGATCGGCGAGGATCGAATTGAAGCACTCCTGCGCGAGGCCGTTGGCACGGTCGCGCCGAGCAGCCCGGTGCTCCGGATCGAGCCTTCGGTGGCAACTTCCACTGACCTGCCCGACGATCCGCACCTCACGCTCGGCGTGCTCGACTTCGACCTGCGAATCGGAGCCGACGGTACAAGTGACACGTTGCGCGTCGCGCGCGAGATCATTGATCATCGCGGCTCTTCCTGGCGGGCGAATAAGAACGCGGTCATGCTCATAGCAGCCGATGGCCCGGCAGTCGCGAAGGCGCGCGGTTCCGCGCGCACGCTCGCCGCGTTGCGCGACCTGAAGAGCGACCGACACCGTCTCAACCGGTTCAACGTTGAGCAACGCGAGCAACTCGACAAGCGTCTCGCGGCCGCGGAGGAGCGGTTACCGCAGCAAGTTGCGATGGCATACCGCCATCTCCTCCTGCTCGGAGGCGACGACAACGGCGGCGCGCAGCTCGACCACATCGACCTCGGACCGGCGCGCGTCGACGCGCGCATCGGCGATCGCGTGCTCGACTATCTGCGAAGCGCAGACCGAATCGTCGAGACGAACCTGGCCCCGGCAGCATTGCTCGCGGCCCGATTTGGCCTGCTTCCCGAGGGCACCGAAGCGGTCGAGCTCGACACGTTGCTCGGCTACTTCGCTCGGCTGCCCCAGCTGCCCAAGCTCGCGGGACCGGAGGTCCTGCGTACGTCGCTCGCCGAAGGTGTGGCGAAGGGCTTGTTTGGTCTGTCCAGCGGCGCGCGCTGGGACGCGGAGGACGCTGTGCTCCGTTTCGGCAAGTCCATCGACCCGAGCGAGATCCAGTTCCAGCCGGGAACGTTCCTCGTCCGGGCCGCGGCGATCAAGGAGCTGATCGCGCAGCGCGGTGAGGAGCAACCAACCACGAGCCCTGCCGGGGTGACTCAGGGCAGGCCGTCGGAGGAGACGACCGGCGAGGCAGGCGCCACTGATCAGCCACCGCCCGCCACCGGCGCGACCCTCCCAGGAGTCACCGTGCACGTGCGCGGCATCCCCGGCAGCAAGGCGCGCGACGTCGTGAAGGTCGCTGTGCTACCCCTCGGTGCCGCGAGCCCGGACGTCACCGTCGAGATGACGATCCACGCCGATGGCGGTCTCGCGGGCATCCCGCGTGAGACTCTCAACCTCGTCGTTCTCGAAGGCCTCCGCCAACTCGGGCTCGATGACGTGCAGGTCGACGAAGGTTGACGCGACGAGCAGAAGCGATGGACTCTTCCGGGTCGTCGCCTTCTCGGAGAGAACTCGGGACGGACGGGCGTGGTGTTCCCGTCGATCTACCGGGTCAGGAAGTCGAGCGCGCCGAGCTCGAAGCCCTGGGATTCTGCCCCTTCGCCCCAGCGGACTCTTCAGACTTCGCGCGAAGATCACCGTGTGGAAGCAAAGGCACTCACTCCGCGCGATCTGTTTGACGGCAAGGTCTGTTACGAGATACCCGCGTTCCAGCGGCCGTATGTATGGACGGAGGAAGATCAGTGGCAGCCGCTGTGGGATGACATCGCACGCGTGACGGATGCGGTGATCGACATCGGGGAAGACGAAAAGGCTCTTGCCGTTCTCGCTGGGCACTTCCTCGGCGCTGTGGTCGTGAAGCAGCTCGCCAGTGCGGCCGGCGATCCACTGCGATCGTCGGTGATCGATGGGCAGCAACGTCTCACAACGCTGCAGCTCCTGCTCGATGCGGCACAGCTGGTGATGGAGCAGTTCGACCACGAGGACGTGGCGGAGAGCCTGCAAGAGCTCGTGCTCAATGATTCGAAGCGATTCCGTGCGACTCCCAAGCGGTTCAAGCTCTGGCCATCCAGGATCGACCGGGTCGCGTTCGAGCACGTCATGGACAACGAGCTGGCCGTTCCGGACGACGTGGTCGACAACCGCATTTCTCAAGCGCACCGCTTTTTTCGAGCAGCGATCGCAGAGTGGGCTGAGGTAACGGGCGATCCGGAGAAGGCGGGCCGGAGGCTCGCTGCTCTCGCCCAAGTCCTCCAGCGGCACCTGCAGATCGTGGCGATCGATCTTTCCGGGAACGACGACGATCAGCTCATCTTCGAGACTCTCAACGACCGGGGCACGCCGCTTCTGGCCGCCGATTTGATCAAGAACTACGTGTTCCAGCGGTGCGAGGACCTCGGAGCTGACGTCGATGGCTGGAGCGACACCTACTGGCGAGACTTTGATGACGACTGGTGGCGCGACCAGGTCTCCCAGGGTCGGATGTACCGCTCGCGGATCGACCTCTTCCTTCAGTACTGGCTCACCATGAGAATCAAGGACGAGATCCCGACCGATGCAGTGTTCGCTCGGTTTCGAGGTTACGCAAACGAGCAACTGGCAGGACGTGCTGTTGCTGAGCAGTTCCTTGCCGGTCTGCGTCGTGATGCCGATACATTCCGAGACTTCGCTCAGCTCGATCCGAGATCAGCGAGGGGTAGCTTCTACACGCGGGTCGTCGAAGCTTTGGAGCTAGGCGCATTCATCCCGCTCCTTCTGTGGTTGATCAGCGAGCACCACGAGGCGTCGGCCGACCAGTCCGACAAGGCGCTCGCCGCTGTTGAGAGCTGGGCCGTCCGTCGAACGCTGCTCCGCCGAACGATGAAGGACGTCAACAAACTCGTGGTCGCGCTCCTCAAGGAGTTGGACGAGCATCCAGCCGAAGTCGTTGGTGACGCGACCGTCGCATACCTCCGGGCACAGACAGCCGACGCGCGGACCTGGCCGATGGATGAGGAGCTTTTGACCGCGCTGCCGACAGTGAAGGCGTACGGCAACATCAAACAGCAGCGGCTTCGCGCGCTACTTGCTGGCGTCGAGTTGCAACTTCGCTCCGAGCGCCATGAGGAAGTGACGCTCCCGGCGAAGCTTGAGATTGAGCACGTCATGCCGCAGGGATGGCGCAGCTACTGGGGCGCCGGCATCGCGAATGATCTTGAGGCGGCTACTCGGCGGGACCACCTGGTGAACACGATTGGCAACCTCACGCTCGTGACACAGAAGTTGAACGTCGCGCTCTCGAACAGGCCGTGGACCGACGCCGAGGCGCAAGAGGTCGCGCCTACCGGGAAGGACGCGGGCCTCGGTAAGCGATCGCTGCTGAACAGATATAGCGTGCTCTTGATCAACAAGGACATCGTTGATCCGCATGAGCAAGCGTGGAGCGAGCAGGACATTGCAACGCGAAACACATACCTCGCGACGGTGATCGCCGAGGTCTGGCCCGTCGGAGGCTGATGCGCTCGCGACGGTTCTCGCGCCGCGGAGATCGTGATCAGACCTCGACGTCTTCGAAGTCTCTGTCGATTGCGACGCGTGGAGATGCAGTCGAGGTCGTCGACGCGGTCTTCGACAGCTGGGTTGTGAGGTTCGAGCCGCTGGCCGAGCTCTCCGAAAGCGCGGCTTACAACCGCGCGGCTGCGCAAGGGGTAGTCGCCGGACTCGTCGAGTCGCTGCCGCTTCTACGCGAAGCACTTCGTGATCGCGGTGCCATGCGGGTCGTTTTCTCACCCGAGGTGCGAAGGGCTCTCGCTGAAGGTTCGGCCCGCTTGATGGGAGACGGCGGACTGCCCGTTGCAGTCGACCAAGCCGGGAAGGTCGTGGAGATTGCCAAGCGGTCGGGGGTTCCTGCTGCTGAAGCGGCCGCAGTAGCAGGACTCGGTCTGGGCGCGATGGCTGTCGCGGCGTGGCCGGTAGTCCTCGCCGTCGGCGTCGCCACAGCTGCGGCAGTGGCGCAGCAACGATGGCTGGAGAGGACATTCGCGAGCCTCGGCTCGCAGCTCGAAAGGATCGAGACTCGACTTCTTGATGACGATCTTGGCGTGTTAGACGCGGCTGACGTGTTGGTGGATCTCGTCGCAAAGCTCGGTTTCGAGCGCGTCCCGCAGCAGCTCCGGGAAGAGCTGGCTGTAACGCGCCGGCAGGCAGAGAGCATTTACTTCTCGCGGCGGCGCTTCGTCGATCGGCTCAAACGCGCGATTGAGGATCAGCAGACCGCTCACGAGGCCAAAACTGGCGAGCGCAAGGCATGGGCCGGCGACGTCGCCAAGCAGCTGACAGGTGAAAGCACCGCTGTCGACGAGATGGTCGTGTTCCTCCGGGCAATGGTGACTCGTGCTCGGCTCGGCGCAGTGACTGCGGGAGTCCTTGCCACAGACGGCGCACCTATCGCGGCACTATCGCTCCTGGACGAACTTCGTGACACGCTGCGTACCGACTACTGGGACCTGCAGAACCGACTCTCGGCTCTTGCTCGCTCCGCGCCGGATTCACCGATCTGGCGAAGGCTTCTTGACAGGTCGGATCCGGAAACGGCACGAGATCATGCTCGAGCGCTGTCGAACGCTCTCGCGACGTCTATCGGGAACCGCCTGCCCGACAGCGACGAGGTGCTCGCACTCGAGGTGCCAGCGGGCTGGAACGCCCGATGAGCAACACACCAGTACGCCGACCGCCATAGGCGACAAAGGAGTACACAGATGTGACCGCGCTCGCAGGTCGACGAGCTTTCAAGTGCTCTCTTGTTGTCGAACGCGGCTCCCGTGCATGGAGTCGGCATGGCGCGCGCCGCACTCGTGATTGTCACTGGCGGATTGAGCCGTGGTCAGAGGGGGCGTGAGACGAGCGCGATCACACAGAGCGAATCGCGCTTCAGGCAACGACCGCCGGCGCATAGGTACACTGGCAGACGCGGCCCAAAGCTCATCAGCGTGGAGCGTCTCTCAGCTGTTCGTACGCGGCGTTGACTTCGGCCATGCGCCGGGGTGAACGGACCGACCGAAGGACTCAACCTCTGCGTCAAGAAAGTGAAGCGATGCGGACACGGGTTCACCAGCTTCGAGCACTACCGACTGCGCGTGCTCCTCCACGCTGGCGGAGTCACCTGGCCGGCGCGACCATCACCACCGCGCATCCGCACTCACACTCGGCGCCATCCCTACCCTGACGCGTAGAGCCGCTATGCCGTCGTTCCACGCCAAGGGCGTGACTGGTGTGATCGATGTCGATGGCCCACTTCGTCTCGATACGGCGTCAGATGGATTGGCATTCCGAATCAAGTGGCCTGCTCACAGGGGCTCGCCAAGCGGGAAGGCGTCCGGAGCTGGGTCGACCCCGAGCGCCACGACGTCGATCAGCACGAATCCGGCGACGGTGTCACCCGCCAGCTACCCGAAGGCCATCATCACCCTTGCCGCCTCGGATCTGGCGTCGCGAAGAGGACGCGATCCATCGCTACGGATTTGATTTGTAGGAGCCGTCGGGCGCGAGGACAATCGTTTGGACAGATTGCCCTGACTCCGTATAGACCTCAACCCGGAGATACGGCGCGCTCAGGATCGGAACCACCTGCAGGACTGAGTCTACATAGGCTTCGCTTACGTCAGAGCTCAGAAGCGGATCCTCAGCTCGGGCCCCGACCACGACCTTACACATAAAGACCGTAGGCGCCACCAAAGTCGTTCCGTTGCTCTCAAACGTACATGTCGACGGAAGTTTGTATAGCAACTGGTTCGGAAGTAGGTTGGCCGCTGCTCCAGCATTCACCGGCCATTCTGCAATCAGGTAGGGCTCGGCGCTACTGAAATAGAAGGCGGAATGCAAGGGGGGTGGCGTTCGTCCGGGAGTATCTCCGGCGACTACTCCGGGAAACGAAGCGGGGATACTCGACGCTCCCGAAACTCTGAGTCTTGCGCTCCCAGGCGGCGAGGTCTGCACGTCTTTCGACAGGGATAGGGAAATCGGCGATATATCGGGTGTGTAGGTGTACCGCCATCCGTCACTCGTTGTGAATGAGATTGGACCCGAGTAATAGGTCGCGGAGGGCCTTGTAGTGGTCGAGGTCGACGGCGATGTCGGTATCGAAGCGACAGTCGACGAGCCACCTGTACTTGATTGGGTCTTCGTCTGCGCGCGATTTGCGCTACCACCTCCACTACCACAGCCAACTGTGACTAGGAGGACACTCATGGCCACCGCGCAAGCCCACCGCGCCTTGCGTCTCCCATTGTTTCGACGCCCAAGAGAAGACCCGCCGCTGAGGGGCCGGCTTGCGGGGCGGGGAGAACAAGTGCTCATGGCGGCCTCCAGTGACGCTGCTCTCCGCAGCAAGCGGTATCCAGACCTGCGACCAACGCTTCCCACAACAACCTCACCACACAAGATGCCCTCCAGCGTCGATACTTCGTCTCGTTTTACATCGACGACCGTGAACTGGCCCACGCTCGACGTTTCTTACGCGCCACAAGCTCCGTAGTGATCCACATCGCACCATGACGTCTCGCCCTGGGGCCGAGTGCCGACGATCCCAGGCGACTTCAGCGTCAACGTATAGGTGTCCCCCACTTGCAGGTTTGGCCCAGATCCCGGCCCTGCTGTCGGGTCGACGCCCGCAGGGACGCTCCGCTCCGTGACGACGGCGGTCGCCGTCCATCCTGAGGTGGCGTTGATCTGCAGGTCAATCTCGACATAGCCCGACACCGGCGGGTGTTTTAGAGGTTCGTTGATCCACCAGGTGATCGTGACAGCCCCGTCGCTTGTGATGGAGATCGTGCCGCCGTGTATCCCCCAACTGCCGGCGAATGGTGCCAGCAACGGCGGTGGGATGTCGTCGAATGAGACATTCGACCGTACGAAAGCGGCGAGGACGCGTGCGGTCTTGGTGTGTCCGGTCTGGTTGGGGTGGAACGATCGGCCGAGTTCCCACCAGTCGCCCGACGTGATCCCGACGGTGAGACCGTTGAGCCATGGATCGGCGCTGCAGAGCGCGTGCCGGTCGGTCGCGTTGCCGCTGTATTCGTAGGGATCTCGGGAAATGTCGAGGAAGTGGAACCGGACGCCGCGGTCACCCTGCCGCGCGTCAGCATCTTGTGCAGCAAGCGCGATCTGCTGGTTGAGATAGCCGGTGACGCTGCGCAGCATACCGACGTCGTAACTCTGAATCCCTTCGCAGTTCCTAATCAGGGTCCGTCGCCAGCCGTCCCAGCGTGCGACCTCCTCAACAAGGTGCGGGTAACCGACGACGACGACATCTCCACCAGGCGACACGACTTGCGCAACCGTGTCGTAGACGCCCGCGAGGCTGGCCCGCAGGTCGTCGATACGGTGCCTGAGTTCGGCTTCGGAGAAATCGCAACCCGGGGTGAGGTCGAACGCTCCCCACGCCGAGTTGACGTCGAGACACCCCTTGAGCACTTCGGCGAAGCGGACGTCGTTGCCGCCGACGCTGAAGGTCACGACATCCCAGCGGCCGCGTCCGAATCGTGCGCGGGCCTCGCCGATCTGCCCCTCGAGTTCGGACGACATAGCACCGGTGCAGGCGACGAGTGCGATCTCGTCGAACCCAAGCTCGCCCGCGATCTCCCGATAAGCGCCGACCGACCAAGCTGCAGCACCGGTGTCCTCGCCGGTCGCGCGACGGCAGTCGCGGCCCTGCGTCGCGACACCCGAGCCTTCGGCCTCCCGTGCGAGCGTCCCGGGGATCCCTTCACCCGACGAGTACGAGTCACCCAAAGCAAGCCAGCCACGACCAGCGGCTTGCGCGGCTCCGTCGCGCGGCGACACGGGAAAGGGCGCCGCGGCGGCCACCAAGAACACCAGCACCACTACGGAGCGTCTCGTCATGGCGCGTCCTTGAGTTGGCCGAGACGCACGCGCACCCGGTCGACGCTCTGTGCGAGTTGTGGCGACGGCTCGGGCGCTCCCGACAGACAGGTCGTCAACGCCAACCCCAACTTGCTGCGCTCGTCATGCAATGCCGCGCGCAACACAGGATCAGCGACCCCGTCGATCATCACCAGCACTTCGTCGGGAGCCGCGACCCCGTCAAGCCCAGCTATTGCTCGACGGCACCTCGCGGCGGTCCACTCCTTCGAGCGAGCTATGCCCGAGGCACGCTCGTGCATCTGCTGAAGCGCATGACCGTCGCGCTTGAGATAGGAGAGGGTCGTGGTCGCAGTCTCGGAGCTCGGCTCAGGAAACCCAAAATCCGGTCTCAGCGTCGTCGCGAGTTGAGTCGCGCGGTCACTCTCGGAGGAACAGCCCGTGAACACAGCGACGCAGAGCCCGACAGATACAACCATCGCGCAACCGATCGCTAGTTTCGCGGGTCGTGGTCGTCGAAGCGCACCGAGTTCGAGCACTCAGACGTCAACGCCTCTGATAGACGCGCAGACGACCCATACGATTAGGAATACCGCCACGGGTGCCCCTCCCCGCGAACTCCGCCCAACACCAACAACCCTAAACGCGGCTCCGGTCGTCGGTCCAGACGTAAGCGCCGTGCCGTTGACCGCCGGATGTGCCGGCGCGGGCACAGCGCCGCGTTCACCAAGACCAGCCGGCTCCTCGCCGACCTCGCCGGCGGACACGCCGACCGCACCTGGGGAGCGCGGCTCCGACGCTGGGCCAAACCCGACGTCCTC
Organism: Acidimicrobiia bacterium; assembly: GCA_040880805.1. Lineage (NCBI taxonomy): Bacteria > Bacillati > Actinomycetota > Acidimicrobiia > Acidimicrobiia bacterium. Next base: position 28,472 of record JBBDHW010000069.1, read on the forward strand.
GTTCTCGACGACTTCGCCATGCGCGACTTCACCGCCGTCCAAGCCGATGACCTCTACGAACTCATCACCGAACGCCACCACCACGGGTCCCTCATCCTCACCTCGAACCGCGCGCCCGTGGACTGGTATCCACTGTTCCCCAACCCCGTCGTCGCCGAAAGCGTGCTCGACCGTCTCATCAACACCGCGCACCACCTCCACCTCGACGGCAACAGCTACCGGCCCAACAAACGGCCCGGCGCCCGCTCACCCGAGCAGAAAGGAGACGCCATCGGCTAGAACACCACGGAACCAACGACTGCGGGAATACCTGAACGACCCCGCGGTGAATTACGGCGGCGTCAACAACTTCGACATCGACACCGATGTCCTCTGGGCCACCGTTACCGAAGACCTGCCCGCGGCGCTCGACGCAATCGGGCCGCTCGACTGAGCCCGTCCATCCCCACCTTCATCCCTACAACTGGATGGAAAGCCTGTGATCGCGAAGATGCACCGGACGCGAAAGCGCACGTCAGAGCACTTCTGCACAACGTGTGGACTCCCATGGAGGCCCTACACGATCTTCGAAGGAACCAGCGAGATCCAGCGGTTGGTGATCGCACGAGCCATCTCCGGCGTACATATCCGGTGAATCGTCGCCTCCGCTGAGGCCCTCTTGGGACTCTCATCCCTACTCGGTCTCAGTGCGCGTATTCGATCCCGCCGCCGGGCTTGGGTCGCGACTACGAGCGGAACGATCGCGACCAGCGCCGAAGCGAGTTGAGGGCGTCGTTCGGTTACGACCTCTGGTCGTTGGTCGATGTGAACGTATCGAGCCGATCTCTGTTTCGACTGTGGGCAACCTCAGAGTTGCTCGTGAGATCCGCCCTGGACGTTCTCTCAGGTTTCTCTGAGGTTCGTGTGAGACGGTGACGGTGTGCCCGGTGAACGCCTGCTGCTCGTCGACGACGAGGACAACCTGCGGTCCATGCTGGAGGCCGCGCTCCGTTACGAGCAGTTCGAGGTCCACGGGGTGGCAACCGGCCGCGAGGCGGTGGAGGCAGCCGGTTGTGTGCTGCCCGATCTGATCGTGCTGGACGTGATGCTGCCCGACCTCGACGGCTTCGAAGTGTGTCGGCGGCTGCGACGTGACGGTTGTCGTGCGCCGGTTCTCTTCCTCACCGCGAGAGATGCGACCGACGACAAGGTCCGAGGTCTCACACTCGGCGGTGACGACTACCTCGTCAAACCCTTCAGCCTCGAGGAGCTGGTGGCACGGATCAACGCGGTGCTTCGGCGCGCCGGCCTCGTGCAAGCTGGGGCCGTCCTCCGATGCGGGAATCTGGAGATGGACGACGACGCGCACGTCGTCCGCCGTGGCGGTGTCGAAGTGCTGCTGTCGCCGACCGAGTACAACCTGCTCCGGTTCTTGCTGATCAACCAAGGACGCGTCGTCTCCAAACCGCAGATCCTCGACCATGTGTGGCACTACGACTTCGGTGGCGACGGCGGCGTCGTGGAGACCTATATCGGCTACCTGCGCAAGAAGGTCGACGCGATCGAGCCGCGCCTGATCCAGACGGTGCGTGGGTTCGGCTACACGTTGCGGGAGCGGTGAGTGTCACTTCGGGGTCGGATGCTTGCCGGCATGGCAGTAGTCGCGTTCGTGCTCGTTTCCGCCGCAGTCGTCATCGTGCGGACCACCGAGACGTACCTGATCGAACGCGTGGACGCGCAGCTCGCGGACATTCCGGCGCGGGCGTTCGATCGCATCACCGAAACGTTCCCCAGCGCGTCGCCCAGAACCTTTCCGTCGCGACCATCGCTCAGCTCCGCCTACGTGGCTCGCGTCGCCGACGACGTCTTGACCGTGCTGTCGACGCCGAATGCCTCTTCGAGCGGCTCGGGTCGGCCGAAAGTCTCCCCGGCGCGTGCTGTCGCTGGCGCGGACCACGACTCTCCCGAGAACTTCACGGTCGCCTCGACGCGCGGCTCGAGTGGTTGGCGGGTGCGGGCGATCGCCGAACCCGACGGAGGCACTCTGGTGCTTGCGCTGTCGTTGCGCGATGTCGACGCCTCAGTGCACCGGCTCGTGCTCGTCGAGATGCTGGCCACCGGTTTGGTCATCGCGATCCTCGGCTTGGTGACGTTCTGGGTGATCCGACTCGGGGTGCGACCGATCAAGCGTATGACCGCGACCGCCACCGCGATCGCGTCGGGTGATCTGTCCCAGCGGGTTCCGGCGGAGAGGAGCGGAACCGAGGCCGGCGAGCTCGGTGACGCGCTGAACACGATGCTGTCGCGCATCGAGGACGCGTTCGATCAGCGCTCGCTGTCAGAGGCACGGCTTCGCCAGTTCGTCGCCGACGCGTCCCATGAGCTGCGCACGCCAGTCACAACGATCCGCGGCTACGCCGAGCTGTACCGCCAGGGGGGGTTGAAGAACGAAGCGGAGCTCGGGCAGGCGATGCGGCGCACCGAGCAGGAGACGGTGCGAATGGGCTCGCTCGTCGACGACCTGCTCTTGCTGGCTCGTCTCGACGAGGGGAGGCCGCTTCAGTGTGCGCCCCTCGACCTCGGTGTGATCGCGGTCGACGCGGCCGCCGACGCGCGGGTGCTGGCACCCGACCGCTCGATCGAGGCTGCCGTCGCAGAGGGCGTGACGGTGCACGGTGACGAGGACCGCATCCGTCAGGTGCTGGCCAACCTCGTCGCGAACGCGCTGCTTCACACACCCGACAGCGCGCCCGTCGTCGTCCGCGTGCGTACGCTCGGGTCGCGCGGTGTCGTCGAAGTGCAAGACGAAGGCCCAGGTCTCCTGCCCGAACACGCGGCGCGAGCCTTCGAGCGGTTCTGGCGCGCCGACGCCTCGAGGTCGCGCAACGGTGGCGGGTCAGGGCTCGGGCTCGCCATCGTCAAGGCGATCGCCGAAGCGCACGGGGGCACGGCGTCCTTCGCAAGCGCCATCGGCGTCGGAACCACGGTGCGGGTGGAGCTGCCCCTCGCCCAAGGCGCACCCGCGCGCTCTGAAGCTTCCGAGGACGCCGGAAGGCACTGACCTCAGAAACTCACGGCTGATTCACAGAGGACTCTCAATTGCACGCGCTCGGATGGCAGGCATGCGTGCGCGCGTGGGGACGCGAGGCATGGCGACCGGGCTGAGGGGCGACATGGAGATCTTGACGTGACCAATGCAGAGAGCGTCCTCTTCGAGGCGCCGGTGGAGCAATCGCCGGGTCCCGACGCGGGGGACGACCTCGTTACGCGGGCGAACCAGCAGTTGAAGAACATCAACCGGCTGCGGAGAAGGCGCGTGTTCCTCAACGCTGCGATCGCGGTCGCGGCCATCGTGTGCGTTGTTGTCGGGGTCTTCGCGCTCCAGCGCGATTCCGAAACCACTACGACGGTCCGCACCGGTACCGTCACGACCGGCACTGTGTCGCAGACGGTGTCGGCCAGCGGGAATGTGCAGTCACCGAGCAGCGTCACCGCGAACTTCCAGTCGGGCGGACAGCTCGCGGCGATCTATGTCTCGGTCGGCCAGCCGGTCGAGGCGGGCCAACCGCTCGCCAAGATCAACGACACGACCCAGGCGGCGAGCCTGGCCACCGCCAACGCGAACCTCGCTTCGGCTCAGACAAACAGCGCTTCCGCGCAGGCGCATCTCACGCAAGTCGAGGAGTCCCTCGATCTTCCGTCCCAGCAGCAAGCGGTCGTCGCCGCGCAGCAGGGCCTCTCCACTGCGCAGGTGGGGGTCACGAACGCGCAGGTGAACGGGCAGACCGACGCGACATCGCAGCAGAACGCGGTGACGCAGGCGACGAACACGTTCAACGCTGACAACGACACGGCGGAAGCCGCCTGCGGCGAGTCGCTGCCGGCGCCGCCCAAACCGCCGGCCGCGGTGCCGAACCCACCCGGCCAGCCCACCTCGCCGACAGACCCGTCGACCTGCCCGGCAGCGTGGACCAAGGTCACGGCCGACTACTTCGCGCTGGGTCAGGCACTGTCGAACCAATACGCCAAGTCGATCGCCGACCAGCAGGCGATCGTGACCGCGCAGAATCAGCTGACGAGCGCGGAGAACGCACTCCAATCCGCGCAGATCGCACTCGCGACCGCGGAGCAGGGGAACCCCGCTTCACTCTCGTCGGCGCAGGCGTCGGTGACCTCGGCACACTCGTCGGTGACCTCGGCGCAGGCGGGCGTGGTGAGTGCCCAGAAGACCGAGAACGAGACCACGCTGCTCTCACCGTCCGCGGGGACCGTCTCGGCGATCAACGGCACCGTCGGCACGAACGTGTCGGGCGGCGGCTCGTCGTCGTCCTCGTCGTCCTCGTCGTCGAGCGACTCGTCCTCGTCGTCGAACGCCAACAGCGCATCGACGTCGCCGACGTCGTCGACGTCGTCGTCGTCGAGTAGCTCGTCGTCGGCGTTCATCACGATCTCCGATGTGAGCAGCCTGCAGGTGAAGGCGGGCTTCAGTGAGAGCGATGCCGCCAACATCGAGGTGGGCCAGCCTGCCTCGGTGACGTTTTCGGCGCTGACGGGAACGACGGTCACCGGCACGGTCGTGGCGATCGACTCGAACTCCACCGTCGTCAGCAACGTGGTCACCTACAACGTGACCATCGGGCTCGAACAGCCGCCCGCGAACGTCAAGACGGGGATGACCGCAACGGCGACGGTCACGACGGCGCAGCAGGACAACGCGACGCGTGTACCGAGCGCGGCGGTGACGGGACGGAATACCACGGGGACCGTCACCGTGGTCAAGAAGGGCAAGCAGTCCCCGGTCGTCGTCGGTGTGGGGCTCCGCGGCGACTCGTACACACAGATCACGAGCGGCGTCACGTCCGGCGAGACGATCGTCGTGTCGACGAGCAGCGGGAGTTTCACGGGGACGGGCACCGGGACGGGAACGGGAACAGGCACAGGGACGGGGGCAGGGACCGGCACGGGTGGGCTCGGTGGTGCCGGCGGCGGGCTCGGCGGCGGCGCGTTCCCCGGTGGCGGAGCCGGGCGGGGCGGACCGTGAACGGTCGCGCGTACCCCGCGCTCGCGCTTCTTGACGTCACGAAGACATATCAACTCGGCGAGATCGAGGTGCAGGCGCTGCGTGGCGTCTCGCTCACGGTCCACCACGGCGAGATCGTCGCGATCATGGGCGCGTCGGGGAGTGGCAAGAGCACGCTCATGAACATCGTGGGATGCCTCGACGTGCCGTCGTCAGGACGGTACGTGCTCGACGGCATCGACGTCGCCGACCTCGGCGAGTACGAGCTCGCGCAGATCCGGAACCTGCTCATCGGGTTCGTGTTCCAGAGCTTCAACCTGATCCCGCGCACGTCAGCGGTCTCGAACGTCGAGCTCCCGTTGGTGTACGCGGGCGTCAAGTCCAAGGAGCGGCGAAACCGCGCAGAGGGCGCGCTCGAGCAGGTCGGGCTCGTCGATCGCATGCGGCACATGCCCAACGAGCTCTCCGGGGGCGAGCAGCAACGCGTCGCCATCGCGCGTGCGCTCGTGAACGATCCCGCGATCATCCTCGCCGACGAACCGACCGGCAACCTCGACTCGAGCACGAGCCACGACATCATGGAGGTCTTCGTGCGGCTCAACCGCGAGGGCCGGACGGTGATCCTCATCACCCACGAGGACGAGGTCGCGAGCCACACCGACCGCGTCGCCGTGTTGCGCGACGGGCTGGTCGTCGAGGACCGAAGGTTGCCCAAGCACGCAGTGGGAGCAGCGGCGAGTTGACGTTCTTCGAGAGCCTCCGCATCGCCGGCCACGGGTTGCGCGCCAACCGGATGCGGTCGGCGCTGACGATGCTCGGCATCATGATCGGTGTCGGCGCCGTCATCATGCTCGTCGCCGTGGGCAATGGCTCGAAGGTCGCGGTGCAGAAGCAGATCGACAGCCTCGGCACCAACACCCTGATCGTCTCGCGCGGCTTCGGCGGGTTCGGTGGCGGAGGTGGCCGGAGCCAGCTCGGGACCCAGAGCAGCGAGGCCGTCCTGACCCTGGCCGACGTCAAGGCGCTGCGTGACCGCGTGAACGCGCCCGACGTCGAGAAGGTCGCGCCGGTGGTCCAGGCGAGCTCGGTGACCGGCTCGTACCAGGGCGCCACGTACAGCCCCGGACAGTTCATCGGCACCACTTCGGAGTACTCGGAAATCCGCAACTACAGCACGGTCGCCGGGTCGTTCTTCACGCACGACGACGTCGACGATCATCGGCGTGTCGCCGTGCTCGGCCAGACGGTGGTCTCCAATCTCTTTGGCACGAAGAACCCAGTCGGGGAGAACGTGAAGTTCGGCAACGCTACGTACACCGTCATCGGCGTGCTGGCGTCGAAGGGGACGAACGGCTTCCAAGACCAGGACGACATCGTCATCGCGCCCTACACCGCAGTGCAGGACACACTGACCGGCAATGCCTCGACCCTTCAGAGCATCGCGGTCGAGGCGACCTCGCGCGACGCGATGGACAGAGCCTCGACGGAGATCACCGACACGATCACCGCGAATCACCATCTGACCCCGGAGCAGGCCTCGGGCATCAGGGTCTTGAACCAGGGCCAGCTGCTGGAGACGTCGAGCAACACGAGCAGTGTCTTCACGACGCTGCTCGGTGCCGTCGCCGCCATCTCGCTGCTCGTCGGCGGGATCGGGGTGATGAACATCATGCTGGTGACGGTGACCGAGCGGACGCGTGAGATCGGCATCCGCAAGGCGCTCGGTGCTCAGCACGGGAGCATCCTCGGCCAGTTCCTCATCGAGGCGGTGCTCCTCACGATGATCGGCGGGATTCTCGGCGTGGTCGCCGGCCTGATCGGGAGCCACTTCCGCGTCGTCGGGATCACTCCGGTCGTCGCGACCTATTCGGTGTTCCTCGCGTTCGGCGTCGCGCTCGCCGTGGGCCTCTTCTTCGGCATCTATCCCGCCAACCGCGCCGCCTCCATGCGGCCGATCGACGCGCTACGTCACGAGTAGAGGAGCACTTCGATGACAACAACAAACCCGCCCGGCGACGCGCTCATCGAGGCCGAACCACTCGCGGTCCGTGACACGCTGCCGATCTCGCGGCGTTCACGGACCACGACGGGGCTCACCATCGGTCTGCTGGTGGCGTTCGGGATCTCTGCGGGGTTCCTGGTGGGTGTGCTGATCGAGAAGAATCAGAACAACTCGACGACGAGCGGCGCGGACTCGTTCGCCGCGCTGGCCCAGAGCTTCGGCGCCGGAGGTGCCGGCGCGGGCGGTGCCGGCGCAGCAAATGCCGTTCCCGGGGGTGCCGGCTTCGGGGGCGGAACCTCGGGTCAGATCAAGCTCATCGACGGGACGAACCTCTACATCGTCGACGCGCAAGGAAACACCGTGAAGGTGTCGACGTCGCCGAGCTCGACGATCTCGACCGCGCAAACGACCACACTCGACGCGCTCGAGCTCGGCGACACGGTTGTCGTGCGCGGTACCACCGGCACCGACGGGACCGTCAGCGCCACTTCGATCACCGCTACCTCGAACACCGCCAGCGGAACGCCCACAGGCGGGCAATAGGAAGGGCATGGAATGATCACGAGCCATCCGCTCCGCGCGATCGCCGGCGTGGCGATCGCACTCGGCGTGCTCGCGGTGGCGCCACCCGCCTTCGCGGCGACCACCCCGACGACGACGAGGCCCGCCCAAAAAGCATTCAACGCCTACCGCTCGTGCATGAAGGCACACGGCGTGAAGCTCACCGTTCCCACCGGCGGTCGAAACAACCCCGACGCCAACCCTCCTGGTGGGGTGCCCCCGAACGGCGCGGCGGCCGCCGCTTCCGGCTCCGGCTCGGGGACGTTCGTGCCGCCAAACCTCCCCAAGGGCGTGACCCTCAAGAAGTACCAAGCCGCGCAGAAGGCGTGCCAGAGCAAGCTCCCCGCCGGTGGCTTCGGCGGCTCCGGCGGCGCGCAGTCGGGTCAGTTCCAGGCCTACTTGAGCTGCCTCGGTGACCACGGCGTGAAAGTGCCCTCGTCCGCCGCTCTGCGCAACCTCGACCGCAACGACCCCACCTTCCAGGCCGCCGACCAGATATGCGGAGCGCTGCTCCCCGACGGGGCCGCCCCGCCGGGAAACGCGACGTCGACGCCGAGCGGCAACGCCACCTGAGGCTGGACGTGATGCCAGGTCCACCCAGCTCAGTATCAGCGAATGATCGCGGACGAAACGGCGGATCCAGTGGTCGCGGCGCGAGTGCGAGAATGACAGGGTGCCGCTCAGACCGGACGTCGATGTTGACGAGGAAGCGCTGCGCGACTTCTGCCGCCGCAACGGCATCCGGCAGCTCGCGCTGTTCGGATCTGCCTTGCGCGACGACTTCCGTCCTGACAGCGACATCGACTTGCTTGTCGAGTTCGAGCCAGGATCCACGCCTGGAATGATCCGTCTCTCGGCCATGGAGCGAGAACTACACGCGATGTTTGGCGGGCGCCGAGTCGATCTCCGTACCTACGGCGACCTCAGCCGCTACTTCCGCGACAAGGTCCGCTCGACCGCCACCCCTCTCTATGACGCTGTCGGCTGACGACATACGCCTCCGACACCTGCGAGACGCGGCGGCAAGCGCGATCGCGTTTACGCAGGGGCGCGACCGGGCTGATCTCGATGACGACGAGATGTTGCGGCTCGCGTTGACGAAGCTCGTCGAGATTGTCGGTGAAGCTGCAAAACAGGTCAGCAGCGAAACTCGCGCTCGATACCCGCGCCTTCAGTGGATCGATGCGGCGCGCATGCGCGACCGTCTTGTGCATCACTACTTCGACATCGACACCGACGTGCTCTGGGCCACCGTCACCGAGGACCTGCCCGCGGTGCTCGACGCACTCGGGCCGCTCGAGTAACGCGCATCCATCCCTACTTTCATCCCTACAACTGGATGGAAAGCCCGTGATTGGGAAGACGCACTGGTCGCGAAAGCGCACGTCAGAGCACTGCAACGCAACGTGTGGACTCCCGTGGAGGCCCTCCACGATCTTCGAAGGAACCAGCGAGATCCAGCGTCTGGTCATCGCGCGCGCCATCTCCGGCATGCACATTCGGTGATTCCAGGTTCCGGGCTCCGCAGCCGATTTTCGAGCGTCGCCACTTCGTTGGGACGACGTCGACCGTGATCGCCTCATCATCGACGGCAGCGCGTGCGCGGTGACGGCCAACCAGTTGTGAGGACGTTCCGACAAAGACGGCCAACGCGCGCGTCGTCACGCTCGACGAACGCACCGTGACAGAGATCGGGCAACGGCGTATCCAACGCGAGGGGTGTCGCCCGGAATCAGGTGCGCGGCTGTGATCTTACTATTGCCATCGTCAATAGTTGAGTGCTGGAGTGAGGTCGAGCGAGCTGGTCCGGCACGCGGAGCGCCAGGGTTGGCGCGCCAAGCAGACGAAAGGTGGCTTCATCTGGCCGCCACCGAAGGGGTGACTTGAATGCGTTGGACGGTGAGTTTCGAAGTGCACGGCGAAGCCCCCGCGAGGCTCGACGACGCCCTCGAGGAATTCGTGGACCTCTTGGTCGATCGCGGTGGTGCGGTCAGTTGTTCGACCGCGGGAGATCGGTACGGCGCGACGTTCAGCCTCGAGGAAGGCGTCGAGAATGCAACAGCGGCCGTGGCACTCGGTCACGACGTCTTCACCGCCCTTGCTGAGAAGGCGGGGCTGCCGCGCTGGCCGGTTGTGCGTGCCGAAGCGCTCAGGTTCGATGAGCTCGACCGTGAGATCGAAACGCCGAACTTCCCAGGACTCGTCGGCGTGAGCGAGATCGCTGACATCCTCGGGGTCACGCGCCAGCGCGCATCCGCACTCGCGAAGACACCGGCGTTCCCGGCTGCTGTCGCAACGCTCGCTTCCGGACCCGTCTGGACGCGGCCGAGCTTGAATCGATTCGTCGAGGAATGGCCACGCAAGGAGGGCCGACCACCGAAGTCGCCTTCTGGAAGCCGGCGATCGTCGACCAGCCCGGCGACTGCGCGTACAAGCTCGTAGGCCCTTGTCCTTGAGATGCCCGACTGTTGGCGATCGGCCGTTTCGAGGTGGCCGCGGCCGATCCTGCGCCTCATGATTCGGGAACTACCCCCGGGATAGCTCCCACATCACTCCGCGTGCTGCTCACCGAGACCGGTAGATCTTGCTCCGGTGATCGATCGCGAAGATCGTGACTGTACGGACTTTGTCGTCGATCTCGTAGACGATCCTGTAGTCACCACGGTTCGCGCTGTGCTTACCCTCGAGCTCGAAACGAAGCTCGTGACCGACGCGTCGAGGGTTGTCAGCGAGGCCGCCGTACACGAACTCCACGACCGCCGTCGCTACCTTCTCGGGAAGCTTCGCCAAGTCCCGTAGTGCGCTGGGCGACCACGCGATCTCGAACGGCTTGCCCGTGGTCACGAACGCTTGATCCGACCGAGTGCCTCGTCTCGGCTCAAGCGAATCGCCCTGCCCGACTCCGCCTCCCGCTGAGCGCGCCGGATGGATCGCATCAAGGCCGGATCACTCAGGATCTCCAACGTCTCCTCGAGCGACTCCAGGTCCTCGATGCTGAGCATCACGGCCGCGGGCCGTCCGTGCTTGGTGATCACGACTCGGCCGTGCTCGCGTTCGAGCCGTTCGACCACTTCCGACAGCCGATTTTTCGCGTCGGCGAGGGGAACGTGATCAGCAAACGTCATAGCCAGAACTATAGCTAGAACACGGAGGGCGTGGAAGGCCGCGATGCCGCGCGCACTCGAGAGAGCGAACACGCTCCATCCTCGCCCGGCCGAGGCGGAACAGCCCCTCGAGTAGCCGCCGCGACCTGACGGCCGCCCAGCCGCAGAAGTCCGCTCACCGCGTCGCGGGCAGCTAGGTTGTCGCCGCCACCGACGCAAAGGGGCACGGGGAATGACGGCTGCCACGGATCAGTTGCGGGTGCGCGACGCGCGGCTTCCGGAAGCAAGCGTCGCCCGCCGGAACGATCGATGGTGGGTCGCACCAGTGTTCACGGTGCTCGTGCTCGGCGCGTTCGTGATCTACGGCCTCTACGTCACGTTCGTCAACAAGAACTACTTCGCGGATCCCTACCTCTCGCCCTTCTACTCACCGTGCCTGGCCACGAATTGCCAGGGCCCCTCGTGGAATGTCGTCGGGAGCTGGTGGACGATCTCTCCCGCGCTGATCATCCTGCCGATACCGCTTGGCTTCCGGCTCACCTGTTACTACTACCGCAAGGCGTACTACCGGGCGTTCTTCTGGTCGCCGCCCGCCTGTGCCATCCCCGACGCCCGGTCGCGCTACTCGGGCGAGTCGCGGTTCCCCTTCATCCTCCAGAACGTCCACCGCTTCTTCTTCTACCTCGTGTTGCCGTTCCCGTTCATCTTGTTGTTCGACGCCATCGAGGCGTTCGACTTCCCCGACGGCTTCGGTATGGGCCTGGGCACGCTGATCCTGCTCACCAACGCCCTGTTGCTCGGCGCCTACGTGTTCTCGTGCCACTCGTGCCGACACCTCTGCGGCGGGCGCCTCGACCTGCTGTCGCGATCACCGCGCCGGTACCAGGCATGGAAGTTCGTCTCGGTGCTCAACGAACGCCACATGCTGATCGCGTGGGTGAGCCTCTTCGCCGTTGCCCTCACCGACGTGTACATCCGCCTCGTCGCGAACGGCACGATCACCGACCCGCGGATCTTCTGATGGCCGACTACGAGACGCACGAGTTCGACGTCATCGTCGTGGGGGCGGGAGGCGCGGGCCTGCGCGCGGCGATCGAAGCCTCCGCGAAGGGTGCACGCACCGCGCTCATCTGCAAGTCGCTGCTCGGCAAAGCACACACGGTGATGGCCGAAGGGGGGATCGCCGCAGCGCTCGGCCATGTGTACCCCGAAGACAACTGGCAGGTGCACTTCCGCGACACCATGCGGGGAGGCAAGTTCGTCAACAACTACGCGATGGCGCAGATCCATGCCCAAGAGGCAACCGACCGGGTGCTCGAGCTCGAGGATTGGGGCGCGCTCTTCGACCGCACTCCCGACGGCCGCATCCTCCAGCGCGACTTCGGTGGTCACAAGTACGCCCGGCTCGCGCACGTGGGTGACCGCACCGGGCTCGAGATGATCCGCACGCTGCAGCAGCACGCCGTCCACCAGGGCATCGAAGTGTTCATGGAGTGCACCATCCTCCGACTGCTCAAGGACGGTGACCGCATCGCGGGTGCCTTTGGCTACTGGCGGGAAACCGGTCGCTTCGTAGCTTTCCGGGCTCCCGCCGTCGTGCTCGCCACGGGTGGGATCGGCAAGGCCTACAAGATCACCTCGAACTCGTGGGAGTACACCGGGGATGGCCACGCGCTCGCGCTCTGGGCGGGTGCCGATCTCATCGACATGGAGTTCGTGCAGTTCCACCCCACCGGAATGGTGTGGCCCTTGTCGGTGCGGGGGATCCTCGTCACCGAGGGGGTGCGCGGCGACGGCGGCGTGCTCAAGAACTCACTGGGCGAACGATTCATGTTCCGGTACATCCCTCCGATGTTCGCGGCCGAGACCGCCGAAACCGAGGAGGAAGCCGACCGCTGGTACACGGACAAGCAGACCGCGCGCCGCACCCCCGACCTCCTCCCCCGCGACGAGGTGGCGCGTGCGATCAACAGCGAGGTCAAGGCCGGTCGGGGAAGTCCCCACGGGGGAGTGTTCCTCGACATCGCGAGCCGTCGCGACGCGGACTACATCATCCGCCGGCTGCCGTCCATGTACCACCAGTTCCTCGAGCTCGCCGACGTCGACATCACGAAGGAAGCGATGGAGGTCGGACCCACCGCCCATTACATGATGGGTGGGGTGCGAGTCGACGCCGAGAGCCAGGAATCTACGGTCCCCGGGTTGTTCGCCGCCGGCGAGTGCGCAGCCGGCTTGCACGGGGCCAACCGGCTCGGGGGCAACTCGCTCTCCGATCTCGTTGTGTTCGGCCGGCGCGCGGGACAGTACGCGGCCGAGTACGCCGCCGGGCTGGCCGCGCGCCCCACGGTCGATGCCGGCGAGATCGACGAGATCGCACGGCAGGCCGTACAGCCGTTCGCCGCCGAAGGCGGCGCCAACCC
>JBBDHW010000069.1:41567-56273 GCA_040880805.1 Acidimicrobiia bacterium
CGAAGGCCAGGTCGACGAGATCGCCAGAGAGGCCCTGCGACCGTTTGAGGCCGGCAGCGAGAATCCGTACGCGGTGCAGCAGGATCTCCAGGAGTGCATGCACAACCTCGTCGGGATCATCCGCACCGAGGACGAGCTCGACAAGGCGCTCGAGGAGCTCACGGCGCTTCAGGAGCGCGCCCGGCGGGTGACGGTCGAGGGACACCGTCAGTACAATCCCGGCTGGCACCTCGCGCTCGACCTCCGCTCGATGCTCACGGTTTCGGAGTGCATCACGCGCGCGGCCCGGGAGCGCCGCGAGAGCAGGGGCGCGCAAACCCGGGACGACTACCCCGGAACCGACCCCGAGCTCGCCAAGGTGAACGTCGTCGTGCGCGAGCGGGACGGCGCGTTGAGCCTGGCGCTCGAAGCACTGCCGGTGATGCCGGACTATCTCAACGAACTGTTGGAGGACGGGTGACGGCCGGGAACGTGACCATGCGCATCTGGCGGGGTGACGCCGAGGGTGGCGAGTACCGCGACTACGACGTCCCGTCGCAGGAGGGTGAAGTCGTCCTCGACGTGGTCCATCGTGTCCAGGCCACCCAGGCGAACGACCTGGCCGTGCGCTGGAACTGCAAGGCCGGCAAGTGCGGCTCGTGCAGCGCCGAGGTCAACGGTCTACCGCGGCTCATGTGCATGACCCGGATGGACACCTTCGAGGAGGGCGCGACGATCACCCTCGCGCCGATGAAGACGTTCCCGTTGATCCGGGACCTCGTGACCGACGTGTCGTTCAACTACGAGATGGCGAAGCAGGTCCCCGCGTTCAAGCCCCGGCCGCGCGAACCCGACGGGACCTACCGGATGAGCCAGGAGGACGTCGATCGCGTTCAGGAATTCCACAAGTGCATCGAGTGCTTCTTGTGCCAGGACACCTGCCACGTCATCCGTGACCACGAGGAGAACAAAGCTGCGTTCGCGGGTCCGCGCCTGTTCGTCCGGTACGCCGCGCTGGAGATGCATCCCCTCGACACCAACGACCGGCGCGACCTTCTCCAGGCCCGCATGGGTCTGGGTATGTGCAACATCACGAAGTGCTGTACCGAGGTCTGTCCCGAGCACATCCACATCACCGACAACGCGATCATTCCTTTGAAGGAGAGGGTCGTCGACGCCCGGTACGACCCGGTGATGTGGCTCGGCAGGAAGCTGCGTCGCTCGAAGCCACCGATGGCGCAAGATCCGAAGGAGTGACGCGCGAAGCGCGAAGGGAGACGTCGTCGGTGGTCGTCGAACCGATGGTCGCGGTGACGGGGGGCGCCACCGCCGGCCCGTGGACGTACGAGTGGCCACGCGATCGGACTCCGGAGATCTTCTTTGCCTCTCGTCTGTACGAGGCTCGAGGTCTGAACGGGACGGCTTGGGTCCGCGTGGCGCGGTGCCGTCGCCCGGCGTGGGGACGCGAGCGGGACCGGGCGCTCATCTTCAAGCATCAGAGTGACCCCGACTCGCGCACCTACTACCCGTGGACCGAGTTCGTAGAGACGGATGACGGTCGATTCGCCGCCGCGATCCCGAGTCCACAGCGTCCCCGGGCACAGCTCAAGGACGGTGCGCGGCTGCCAGATCACTTCGATCCCGCACGCGTCGCCCGCAGCGACACGCTGTTCCGCTCGATCCGATCAGGGTCATCGCTTCGTTACGTCGTAGGCCGCGAGGATGAGATCGCCATGGTCGAACACGGCTACTGGGTGGCGACGCTCCGCCACCGCATCTACTAGATCCCGCCAGTGCGGCGGTGCGTTAGCGTCGTCGGGTGAAGTTCTCGGTGATGTACCCGTTGGTGACCCACCCGCACAACCCCGAGTTCCTCACCAAGGACGCGCTGGCTCGGTTCTGCCGAGTGGCCGAGGAGGTGGGGTTCGACGGCATCAGCTTCACCGAGCATCCCGCGCCGACGCACCGGTGGCTGGAGTCCGGAGGCCACGACGCGCTCGACCCGTTCGTCGCGCTGGCCTTCTGCGCGGCGGTGACGGATCGCATGCGGCTGATCCCGGACATCCTCGTCCTCCCGTACCGCAACCCGTTCCTCGTGGCGAAAGCCGTGGCCACCATCGACGCACTCTCGGGAGGTCGCTTCATCCTCGCCGTGGCCACGGGCTACCTGCGCGGTGAGTACCGTGCGCTCGGCGTCGACTTCGAACAGCGCAACGCCCTCTTCGACCAGGCGATCGAAGTGCTGCGGGGCATCTGGACCGAGGACGACTTCGCGTACGAAGGCCTCACCTTTCTGGCACGGGGCCAGACGGCGAACCCCAAGCCCGATCCTTGTCCGCCGATCTGGATCGGTGGGAACAGTCGCCTCTCCCGTCGCCGCGTCGCTCGGTACGGCGACGGCTGGAGTCCCTTCCCCGCGCCGCCGCAGCTGGCGACGACGGCAAAGACGCCGCCGATCGAGACCGTGCAAGACCTCGTCGCGATGCTCGACGAACTGTGGCTCTTCGTCGACGAGGCGGGGCGGGACCCGGCCGAGATCGACGTGTCGTTCGGGACCTCCGTCGGTGGCGATCCCAGTAGGGACGACTTCGATGCGGACGCGCGGCTCGAGGCGGTCGACGAGCTCGCGGCCCTCGGGGTCACGTGGTGTGGAGTCGGGGTGCCCGGAGACTCGTTGACCCGCGCGCTCGAGACGCTCGAGCGATTCGGTGAGTCGGTGATCCAGCGCGGCCACGGCTGACGCTGCGTCTGGTGGCGCCAAAATGGCGTTTGTGGTGCCAATCTGGCGCTACTCTGGCGGCATGCCCAGTGTTCAGGTCAAAGGGGTGCCCGACCAGGTCCACCGCGAACTGCGCCGGCGTGCGGCCGCGGCGGGCCAGTCCCTCCAGGAGTATCTCCTCGGTCGCTTGATCGAAGAGGTGCGGTACCCGCCTCTCGATGAGGTGCTCGATCGCGCCGGCGGACGCAGCGGTGGCAGGGCGTCACTCAAGCAGGCGGCGGCGGCGATCCGAGCAGATCGCGACTCGCGCTGATCGTCGTCGACGCTTCGGTGATCGTGTCGGCCGTTGCCGACGACAGTGACGACGGGGACCGGACCCGCGCTCGGCTACGAGGCGAGCGCTTGGTCGCGCCCGAGCTGCTCGATCTCGAGGTGTTGTCTGGCCTTCGGAGTCTGGTTGCCCGCGGCGACGTCGACAGTCGTCGAGCGCAGTTCGCGGTCGACGACCTCGTCGCACTCGACATCGGCCGCGTGGGTCATGCGGCACTCATCGCGAGAGTGTGGGAGCTTCGCGAGAGCGTCACTCCGTACGACGCCGCGTACGTCGCCCTCGCCGAGGCGCTCACGGTGGTGCTCGTCACCGCCGACGCCACACTCGCGCGGGCACCGGGCCCGCGCTGCACCATCGAGCTGCTCGCGTGAGCTTCGACCCAAAGCGGATCGTGGCCGACGGGTACGACGCGATCTTCGACCGTTACGAGCACCGGGAAGAAGAGCAGGGCGACGGCGTCCGTGGGGCCCGGATCGACTCGGTGCTGCCGCTCGTTCCGTCGCGCCGGTCTGCGCTCGACCTCGGTTGCGGAACCGGCACCAAGGCCACCGCGCGCCTGGCGAGGGAGTTCGACGCGGTGACCGCGGTCGACATCTCGCGGCGCAGCATCGACGCGGCACGCCAACGCGTGCCCGGAGTGGAGTTCTTGGCTGGCGACATGACGCGCGTCGAGTTTCCGGCAGAGGCATTCGACCTCGTCACTGCCTTCTACTCGGTGCTCCACGTGCCGGCGGGCGAGCAGCCCGCGCTTGTCGCGCGTGTTGCGTCGTGGCTTGTTCTGGGCGGCGTGTTCCTCTTCGACGTCGGGCTCCACCCCGGCGACGAGCACGAAGACGACTGGCTCGGCGCGCCGATGTACTGGAGTTCTCTCGGACGCGACGCCACCCTCGCGATGGTCACCGACGCGGGCCTGCTCGTCGTCGCGTCGGAGGTCGAGACCAAGCTCGAGGACGGCCGGGAGGCCAACTTCCTCTGGGTGACAGCGCAGCGCGGAGGCAACGATCCGGTGAACGCGTGAGCGCGCAGCGTCAGTACGCGTCGAGGATGTCGACGACGAACACCAGGGTGTCGGTGCCGGCGATGCCCGCTTGCGCCTTCCCGCCGCTGCCGTAGCCCTGGTCGGGCGGCACCACGAGCAACACCTGCGAGCCGACCGTCTGGCCGACGAGGCCTGCGTCCCATCCGAGGATCACGTTGCCGGTGCCGATCGTGAAGTCGGCAGGCTTGCCGCGGTCCCACGACGAGTCGAACTGCTTGCCGCTGCCCCAGATCACGCCCGTGTAGTGCACCGAGATGCTCTGGCCCTTGTCGACCGTCGCGCCGGTGCCCTTGATGAGCGGCTGCACGACGAGCTGCGAAGGAGCGTCGGCGCCGGGAACGGTGATCGACGGCTTGCCGGTCGTCGCGTCGAGCGCGACGGCGGGCAGACCTTCGGCCGGCGCAACCGCGTCGCCGGCGGCACGCTCGAGCGGCGTGCGCACGCTCTTCACGTCGACGAGAAAGAGCAGCGTGTCGTTCTTCTTGACGTTCTTCGCGCCATTGGTCTTCGCGTTTGCGGCGAGGCCTTCCTTCGGCGCGATGGCGATGAGCACTCGGCTCCCGACCGAGGAGCCGACGAGGCTCTTCACCAGGCCCGCCGCGGTCTGCTGGGTGTCGAGCACGGTCGCAACCGGCGTGGCGCCGAAGGACGTACCGAGCTCCTTGCCCGTGCGTCCGTCGACGACGACGTAGTCGAACGTGATCTTCGCGCCCTTCGCGAGCTTGTCGCCGCTCCCGGCGGCGACGACCCGGTGCGTGGTCGCGGTGGCCGCGAAGGGCTTCGCGAACTTCAGAGTGGGCTTCTCGTCGCTCGCTCCGTTCACAGTGACCTTGGTGAGCGGGACCGTGGCGGGCGATGCCACCGCGCCGGTTCCGACCAGCGCGGTCGCGACGATTGCGAGGATGATGCCGAGACGGCGCACGAGCGAAGCCTTTCGGGAGAATCAACAAGATTAGGGGCGGGATCGACGCATCGGTGTTCGCCCGGCTCGGCCCAGCGCGCCCCAACGCGTCTTGGGGAACCAGGCGTATCCTGCAGCGCATGACGATCGTCACGAGACCCGAGACGTTGCTGCCGGACCCCGAGCCGCGGACGATTCGCTACTCGATCATCTCGGTCGACGACCACCTCGTTGAACCGCCCGACATGTTCGAGGGTCGCGTGCCGGCGAAGTACGCCGACCTCGCGCCGCGCATCGTCGAGAACGAGCACGGGCACCAACTCTGGGAGTTCGACGGCGAGCGTTACACGCAGGTAGCCATGAACGCGGTAGCGGGCCGCAAGCGCGAGTTCATCAAGGTCGAACCAGTGCGCTTCGAGGACATCCGCCCGGGTTGCTGGGACATCCACGCGCGCGTCAAAGACCAGGACATCAACGGCGTATGGGCGTCGCTGAACTTTCCATCGCAGATCACCGGCTTCTCGGGCCGGGTGTTCTCGCTCGTGTCCGATCGGGAGCTCGGCCTCGCGGTGACGCGGGCGTGGAACGACTGGTTCTACGACGAGTGGTGGCAGCCCTACCCGGATCGCAGCATCCCGTGCGGCATCACGTTCCTGAGCGACGCCGAGATCGGCGCGGGCGAGATCCGTCGGAACGCCGAGCGCGGCTTCCGGGCGGTCACCTTGCCGGAGCGCCCGCACAAGGTCGGTCTGCCTTCGCTGTTCAGCGGCTACTGGGACCCGATCGTCACCGCGTGCGAGGAGACCGACACCGTCATCTGCTTGCACGTCGGTTCGTCGGGCATGGCCGACTATCCCGACGACTCGCCGCGCCTCGGCCTCGGCGCCACCCTGTTCGGCCAGCTCTCGCTCAGCGCGTGCGCGGAGTGGCTGTGGTCCGAGCTCGCGGTGCGCTACCCGAACGTGAAGATCGCGATGAGTGAAGGTGGCATCGGCTGGGTGGCGATGCTGCTCGACCGGCTCGACAACATCGTCGACCGTTCCGGCTACGGCGAGTTCTTCGGGAACGGCGCGATCCGGCCTGCCGACGTGCTGCAGCGCAACTTCTGGTTCTGCACGATCGACGATCCGTCCACCATCGATACACGCGAGCGCATCGGTATCGACCACATCATGGTGGAGGTCGACTACCCGCACGGCGACTCCACCTGGCCCGACACGCAAGAAGTGATCGAGCAGTGCTGGGGGCACCTGCCGGTCGAGCACCTGCGCAAGCTCCTCTACGCGAACGCGGCCGCACTCTTCCGCTGGCCGCTCCCTCCCGACCCCAAGCCCTGACGCGCTCGTGACCACGCGCGACGTCTCGGTGCTCGTCGACGGGCTCGCGTTCGGCGAAGGGCCGCGCTGGCACGACGGGGCGCTGTTCCTGTCAGACATGCACTCACATCGCGTGCTGTCGGTCGACCCGCGCTCGGACGCGACCACGGTCGTCGCCGAACACGACTCGCCACTCTCGGGGATCGGCTGGCTGCCCGACGGTCGCCTGCTCGTTGTCGCGATGGACGGCGCGGTGCTGCGGTTGGAATCGTCCGGGCTGGTCGTGCACGCCGACGTCACCGCGCTTGCCCCGCACGGCATCAACGACATGATCGTGCATCCGCAAGGATGGGCGTGGGTCGGTCAGTTCGGCTACGACCGGCACGCTGGCGCGACACCCGCGCCGAGCCCCTTGATCCGCGTTGATCCCGACGGCACCGCGTCCGTTGCCGCCGACGACATGATGGTCGCGAACGGCATGGCCATCACCCCCGACGGGCGTACGTTGATCGTCGCGGAGAGCGCAGGGCGAAAGCTCACGACCTTCGTGATCGGTTCGCACGGCGTCCTCACCGATCGCTCGATGTTCGCGGAGCTGCCGCACGCACCCGACGGCATGTGCCTCGACGCCGAGGGTGCGGTGTGGGCTGCGTGCGTCACCGCGTCCCGGTATGCGCGCGTCCTCGCCGGGGGTGAGATCGTCGACACCATCGAGCTCGAACCCCCGCGCCGCGCCGTGGCCTGCGTGCTCGGCGGCGCCGGCCGTCGCACGCTCTACATGCTCACCGCCGACACGCTCGGTGAGGCCGATTTGTCACGCGAGCTGATGAGCGCGCGCGTGGAACAGGTGCAGGTCGACGTCCCGGGTGCGGGCCTGCCCTGAGCTACGAGCCCCCGCCCGACCTCGATTCGGAGCTCGTCGCTTCGGTCGTCGCACGCAGTCTGGGATCGCGCGTCGACGCGGTGAACCCGGTTCCCGGCTTCGCGGGGAACCAGTCGTTCAGCGTCGAAGCGGCGATCGGGCGCTATCTCGTGAAGTGCGGAGCGACCGATTCGGTGCGCGCCGAAGCCTGGGTGTGCGACCGTGTCCGCGAAGAGGGCGTGCCGGCGCCGGCGATTGTCGACGTCGATCTCTCCAAGGAGCAACTTCCTCTGGCGTTTCTGGTCATGGAGCACGTCGGGGGCGCGCCCGTCGACGACTCGAGCTCCGCGCTGGAGACCGCGGGCGCGCACCTGCGCGTCGTGCACGCGATCGAACTCGACGGCTTCGGCTGGCTCGGTGCGAGCGAATCCGGTGACCGGGGAACGCAGCCAACCTGGTTCGACGCCATGACCGAGGGGACGGGCTCACTCGCGGCCGTGGTCGACGCCGGTCTCCTTCCTGCGCGCACCGTCGCGGATGTGGAACGGGTGGTCGACCGGCATCGCGACATCCTCGATGCGGTGCAGTCAGCGTGTCTGTTGCACGGCGACTTCCATCCGCGCCACGTCTTCGCCGACGACCGCCGGCTGTGCGGCATCATCGACTGGGGTGACGCGACCGCCGGAGATCCTCTGTTCGATCTCGGACGTGTCCTCCGATCGGGTCGAGCTGCTCTCGACCGCATGCTCGTCAGCTACGGGCCGTTGCCCGTTGGCGGCGACGAGCTCGAACGGCGACTGCAGCTGTACTTGTGCTTGTGGGTCGCTTCTTCCGTGTCGTGGGAGTTCTTCGCCGGCCCGCCCTGGCCGCCCTGGTTCGATCTCCAGAACGAGACGTTGGTCGCGTGCACGGCCGCGCTCGCGACCTACTCGCGGTAGAGCTTCACCGTGAGCCAGTTCGTGCCAGGTTCGGTGTGTAGGAGTCGGTGCCGAGTGCGTGCTGGGAGGAACACCCACTCGCCCGCGGAGAGCTCGACCCGTTCACCCTCGACGTCGAGAACGGCGGCGCCGTCGAGGACGACCGCGAGCTCGTCCTCGTCCTGGTCGTACTCGACCGGCTCGACGTGCCCGCTGAGGATCTGCTCCACCACGAGGTTGCGCACGCGCGCGATCGCGTCGGTCCGTTCGCCGGTCGCGGGTGCATCGGACGCGCTGAGCAAGTGACCGCGTTTCACGGGGCTCATCGGCTCGTGCCGTAGCCCTCGGGGTGCGACGAGTGCCAGCGCCACGCGCTCGCGAGGATGTCGTCGAGGTCGTACTGCGGCTGCAACCCGAGCAATTCGCGCGCGCGGCGGTTATCGGCGTACACCTCGGTGGGATCGCCTGGACGACGGGGACCGGGCTTGGTCGTGAAGTCGACGCCGCTGATCCGCTTCGTGCCTTCGATCACCTCGAGCGTGGACGCGCCGCGTCCGGTGCCGACGTTGACGACCGTGGACGCGCCGCCGTGTTCGAGATAAGCGAGCGCGCGCGTGTGCGCGTCGGCGAGGTCGTCGACGTGGATGTAGTCGCGGATGGTCGAGCCGTCGGGCGTGGGGTAGTCGGTGCCGTTGACCATGAGCAGCGGGATCTGGCCGAGCGCGGCCTGCATCGCGAGTGGGACCAGGTTGAGTGGCCGCGGGTTGTCCTCGCCGATGCGGGCGTCGACCGATGCGCCGGCGGCATTGAAGTAACGGAGCGCAACGCTCCGCATGCCGTCGCACTCGTCGAACCAGTGGAGCATCTGCTCGACGATCCGCTGCACGAGTGCTTCGTCGGCGATGTTGCCCACTTCGAGCGGCGCGTCGAGCACGGCTTCACGATGGCCGTACTCGAGCGAGTCGAGTACCACCACGTCGACTCCCGCGCCGCACAATGCGCGAACCGTGTGCGAGCCGATGTACCCGGCACCGCCGGTGACCAGCACACTCATGCCTGCGCCCGATCGCTCACCGAGTGCGCCTGGTCGGTCTCGAAGAGATCGAGGTACGGCGTGTAGCGGTAAAGTCGGTTGCGGCGTTGTCCAGTGATCTCCTCGACGATGCCGAGCGCGACTGCACGGTCCAGCAACCCACCGACGGTCGAAGGTGTCGAGCCGAGCCGCTCCGCCGCGTACTTCACAGAGACGAGGGGTTGGTTGGCAAGAAGATCGAGTAGCGGCGCTCCGAAACGACCGAAGCGCTCGGTCGCGATCGACCTCAGGTGTTCCTGCCGCAGTGTTGTGATCGCGCCGGCGACGCGTGCCGCATCGTCGGCCGTGATCCGCGTGCCTTGGAAGAAGAATCGCAGCCACCCCTCCCAGTCGCCGCGATCGCGGACGGCGGAGAGGCGGTCGTAGTACTCGGATCGGTTCTGTCTGAGGAACAGACTGAGGTACAGCAGCGGACGCTCGAGTACGCCGCGCGAGCAGAGCAGCAATGTGATGAGCAGCCGACCGACGCGACCGTTGCCATCGAGGAAAGGATGGATGGTCTCGAATTGTGCGTGGGCGAGCGCAGCCTGCACGAGTGGCGGCAGGGACTCGTCATTCAGGAAACGCTCGAGCGCGGCGAGGGCGTCGCCGAGTTCGTGCGGCGGCGGCGGAACGAAGCTGGCCGTGGCGAGGGTGCAGCCTGCCGGCCCGATCCAGTTCTGGGAGGTACGGAACTCGCCCGGGCGTCGGTCGGCGCCGCGGGGTCCGGCCAGCAGCACGCGGTGAATCTCACGCAGCAGCCGTCCCGAAAGCGGCAGCTTGTCCAGGAGCTCGAGCCCCGCATCGAGCGCGCGCACATAGTTCACAACCTCGGTGACATCACGGGGCATCGACGGATCCCACGCGTGCACCTCGAACGCCAGGACGTCGTCGAGGCTGGCTTCGGTGCCCTCGATCTGGGAGCTCAGCACCGCCTCCTGGCGTACGTACATCGCGACGAACAAGTTCGGATTTGGCAGAGCCAGGGCCACACCGTCGAGCCGGCCGAGCGAGAGGTCGGCCTCCGAGAGCGCGCGCACGAGGTCCGCGTCCCAACGAATCGGCGGGTCCGGCGGCAGCGGCTTGGGCAGAAAGGCCTGATAGCCGTCAACCTGACGGACGAGGCGTCCCGCCCGCGGGTCCATATCGCTCCTGGTGTTCTTGTCCGCTCGAGTAGCGGGCGTCACCCGCCCATCTTATTCGAGTATCTGGCTGATTTCTAGATTAAAAGCGGTTCCGCGGAACCGTCATGCGTCGGCCTCGTCTTCGTAGATCGTGGTGGGCTCGTCTGCCGGAGCCGCGGTCGAGGGCTCCTCCTCGTCGGGGTGTCGGCGCCGCACGGCGAATGCCGTGAACGGCAAGATCAGCACCGAGAGCATCGCGGCCCCGACGAGCGCGGCGGCATTCTCGGGCTTCATGCGATCGGTCTCGAGCCCGATCTCGGTGATCGCGACCACGAGCGGGAGCGCCGTCGCCGAGAGCAACACCATGGGGAGCAGCTGCGCGCGGGAGAGGTCGCGCCGGTAGAACAGGAGCACCGGCACGCCGCGCACGACGAGGAACAGCCCGAGGAAGAGCGGCAGCCGGAGGAGCGTGATCGGCTTGTTGGTGAGCGCGTCGAGGTCGAAGCTCATCCCGCTCACGATGAAGAAGATCGGTACGAAGACCCCGAACGCGACGCTCGACAGCTTCTGTTCGATCACGTGCGCCTGCTCACCCTTGTTGGCGAGGCGCACCACGAGGCCGGCCACGAACGCGCCGAGCAGGAGGTCGAGACCGAGCTCGCTCGCCACCCACACGAGCAGCGCGATCAGTAACACCGCGATGCGGATCGGGAGCTGAGAGCTCGAGTCGAGGGTGCGCCCGAGTAGCTCCACGACGCGTGGCGGTGTGGGCCGGATCGCCATCGCCACCGCGCCCGCGGCCAGCGCGACGAAGAGCACGAGGAGCAGCGAGGTTTCGGCCGGGTTGTCGCTCGTGAGCAGCAGCGCGATAGCGACGACCGGGAGGAACTCGCCGGCGCCACCGATCGCGAGAATGAAGGCGCCAAACCGCGTGCGCAGCACGTCGGCGTCGGAGAGCATCGGGAGAAGCGTGCCGAGCGCGGTCGTCGTCAGCGCGAGGCCGATCAGGAGCGCGGAGATCGCGAAGCCGGTGAACACCAGGCCGCCCGCGATCACGATCGCGAGCCCGAGCGAGACGAACCATCCGATGGTGGCGAGCTTCAGCGGCCGCCCGCGGATCTCGGCGAACTCGATCTCGTAGCCGCCCATGAAGAAGAGAAAGCTGAGGCCGAACGCTGCGAGTGCGGTGACGGTGGGAGTCTCGGTCGCGATGGCGAGCACCTGCGGGCCGATCAGGATCCCGGCCAGGAGCTCGAGCACCACGCTGGGGATCTTGCGGCCCGTCGCTTCCGATAGCAGCGGCGCGACCGTCGCGACGGCGGCGATCAGCGCGACGGTCGAGAGCGTGGTGGGATCCATGCCTGCCGGGCACGGTAACCCAGCGCGGGCGGCGGGTTGAGGCGACGAGCAGCGCGCGGTCGCGCTGGCGTAGCCTCTGCCGCATGACTGAACTCGCGACCCCCCTGACGAAGCCCGGCGAGATCGCGGGCTGGCCGCTGCTCCAGCTCGTCTACCGGACCGATCCGGACCGGATCGTCGACCTGTTGCCACCCGGGCTCGAGCCGGGCGGCGAGCCAACCGTGCACATCAACATCTACAACGTGCCGGTCAAGGGTGAGCCGGAGTACGGCGTCAGCACCAAGGTGCCGGCCAAGTATCAGGGAATCGAGGGGTACTACGGGCTCGGCCTCGGCATCGACCAGGAAGCCGCCATCTTCATCAGCCAGGAGATCAACGGCCAGCCGAAGTTCCCGTGCTCGATCACTTACTTCCGGCTCGGCGACACGATCGAGGCGCGGTGCACGCACCAGGGCTACACATTCCTGGAGTTCCGGGGGGAGTCGACCGGGCCGGCACCGGTGGACGGTGTCGACGTCGAGCAGAACGAGTGGTGGATCAAGGTGTCGCGCGCGGTCGCCATGGTCGAGAAGAGCTACGACTTCCCGCCGCATGTCGTGCGCGTCCGGAGCGTGAGCGAGGCGGTGTACGTCGAGAACGTCGACGGGGAGCTGCTCTTGCGGGACAGCCCTTGGGATCCGTACACCGAGGTGCTCCCGATGCGTGAATATCTCTCGGCCCAGTTGGTCACCTCGAAGCCCAAGAGCCGTGAGATCACGCTCGAGGGTCCGCTCGACCCGATCGCGTTCTGGCCCTACGCCGACGTGATCGGCGGGTCGCGCTGGCCGGGCGAACGCGGCGGCCCGCGCGCGCGCTAGTCCCGTTCCCGCGGGGTGAACTGCGTGGCTTGTCGCATGTAGTCGGGCGGGGTCCGGTTCATGATCGAGTCGACGCGCACCTGCGCGGAGTTCTGGCCCGACTCCGCGTAGATCCAGAACTCGTCGTTGGCGATTCCCTCGAGGGTCATGTCGGCGATCTCCTCGAGCGGCGCGAAGGTCAGTTCCCGGCCGGCGCTGCGCATCGTCTCCTCGAGCTGAGTGAGCGCGTCGCGGCCCTCTTGGGGAGGCGCTTCGGCGTGGGCGAACTCGGCGGGACGGTTCCGTCCCGGTCGCCAGATCCCCGTCTTCAACATGCCGGGGGTGCGCGTCGAAGGGAACATCACCGAGGCGCTCACCTTCGCGTCGATCGCGCGCAGGCTGCCCCACAGGCATTCGGTGATGGTGACGACAGCAGCTTTCGTCGACGCGTACATCGAGCCGGAGAGCAGCGGCGAGAACCCACCATTGCCCGACGACGTGTTCACGACGTGGCCCTCGGTGTCTTGCTCGAGCATCACGGGCACGAACGCGTTGATCCCGTTCACGACACCGAACACGTTGACGTCGTAACTCCAGCGCCAGTCGTTCACGTGCTGCTCCCAGAAGGGCTTCTGCGAGCCGGCGCCGATCCCCGCGTTGTTGCAGACGACGTGCACGGCGCCGTAGGCCTCGAGCGTGGCATCCCGCAACGCTTCCACCGATTCGAGCAACCGCACGTCGGTGACGACGCCGGTGGTGTCGAAACCGAGGCCGCGAAGCTCGTCGACCGCCGGCTCCAGCACGCCGCCGTCGTTGTCGGCGAGGACGACCTTCATTCCCGCCTGCCCGAAGCGCACGCCCAGGGCCTTGCCGATGCCACCACCGCCGCCGGTGACGACCGCAACCTTCCCGTCGAAGTCCTTCACGACTGTGATCCTCTCAGCCTTCGGGCGCGATCAAATCGGGGCGGTATTCGGGGTGGTCGGTGAGGTACTGCGACGCGTTTCGGAAGTGATCCTCGTTGTGCTTGTTGACGAAGGCGTAGACCTCTTGGTCCATGTTCGCGGTCTCGTCGAAATACAGCATCGTCCGGTTCGGCCCGAGCGGCTCGAGGCGAACGTGGCCGAAGTGGTCATTCCCGTCCCGCGAGATCATCGTGTAGGTGTGGCCGCGCTCGGGCTCGACGTCGGTGACCAACTCGAGCGACGTACCCGTAGGCCCGTCGGGCATCTCGTAGAACACGCGTCGCAGCCGGCCGTTCTGGTGCTCGTCGCCCGGCCAGAGGACGTCGACGCGATGCACCATCGCCGACCAGTCCGTCCAGTGGTCGTAGTCATGCAGGATTGCCCAGAGTCGTGCCGCGGAGTGCGGCATCTCCACCGAGAACTCGTGCTTCAGCATGCGTTCATCATGGCGCGTCGGCACCGTCGAGCGACAAACGCGCGTGTGGCCGTCGAGGCGTCTACAAGGCGCTTTCGCCTTGGCCGTACGCCTTGGCGACGAAGCCGGACTTGCTGGTCGAGCCGGGCTGGCCGGAGCCACCGGTAGCCGGGCATCCCTGGCAGTCACCGACGTAGGTCGGCGGCGGCGTCTGGCGGGTCTCGAACTGGTAGACCGACGTCTTCTTGTCGAACCAGTCGAACTGCTTCTTCGGCCACGTGCCGGCCTTGTACCGCTTCGCGCCGTCGGCGTACCACCCCACACCCTTGGCTATGGAGCCGGTGCCGTTCGACGGGCCGGTGGTGGTGGGGTCCCACCAGTAAGGCGCGAAGTCGAGGCCGTTCTGCGCGTACTCGTCGTACGGCAGGCCCGGTGCCTTCCCGTATCCACTCAGGAAGCCGTCCGTTTCGTTCTGGGCGGCGCCGCCCGACGCGGGGATCGCGAAGAGCCCTTGCGCGAACGTCTTCGGGGTGAGGTGCGGCCCCGCGGTCTGGATGCCGCTCAACAACCAGGCGATGTTCGACCCGACCGCCGGGCCATCCGTGCCGGTGTCCACGCCCCAGTACCAGTTCTGGGAGTTGGTGAGGGTCGACAACGGCAGCTCTGGCGGCGCGGGAACCGGGTCGTCGAGGGTGTACGGGGGGAGGAACGACAGCCCGAACGCGTGCACCGACTGGTCGGTCGGGTAGCTGCGTGCCAGGAGGCCGATGTCGGCGTAGATCGCCCCGGTGAAGAACCACTCGGGGAACCACTCCTGCTGTAAGGAGAATGACCGGTGTTGAGGTGGTCACGCGGCCAACGGTGTGAGGGT